>JBGOXQ010000338.1:0-2516 GCA_041479225.1 Bathyarchaeia archaeon | reverse complement strand
GGAACCCTTTCAATTAAAGGCTTTTGACATAGTTTCTTGACTTCAGGTTCAGCGTGGGATTCTAGTGCTCAAACTAGGAAGATGTTAAATTCTAATTGCGCCGGTATTGAAACTGTGATAATTGTGTCTAGGCAGTTTAAGCTAATGCTCTTGGCTAATGTTTTGCTAAGTCTGCTTTTTGTTGTTTCAAGTTTTGATTTGTGGACTAGTCTCAATCAATTGACTCAGCAGAATACGGTTTATACATGGGGTCCAATCTATATAACACCAAACTACATTATTGCCAATCCAGATTACCCTGCTTCCATCAATGCTCCAATAATTCTGAACACTCCTTTCATATTATTCTGGGTTATAATTGCCCTGAATACCTGTTTCATAATAGTTCTTCAAAGAAGCAAAGAAAACAAATCCAAGACATAAGAAAGGGGCAGATAAAGCTCTTAAAGAAAACGCGGGCATAGTGAGTCTATGGCTCTTAATCTTATTCCCTTTCCTCTTTCAATAGGCTTTGCAATTGTTTTTTGCTTTGCTTGCACAGCAATCCTTTGGAAGTTGCGCCGAAGAGGAAAACTGTATGCTTTACTGTTTTATGCGAGTTTCCTCGTCACACTAATGCTTGTGTTGATAATTCTTTACTTAATTGCGGGACCAAAATCTTTTTAGCAATTCCGAAAAGCAGAATTGTAGATTAAAATACCGCCTCAAACATTAACACATCAAGTCAGTTTGACGGGAAAACAGATGGACAGAAAAAGGAAAATCGCATTAATACTCCTTGCCGTTGGCATAGCCCTCATTGTCGCAGCTGGGGTTTTGCAGCCTGTTGAAATTAAATCCGAAAGTGGCGTGACCAGCAAGCCTTTCACTTTCTATGGCGTGCCGCTCTTCGTGATTGGGCTGGCTTTAATCATAGTTTCCGTGGGATTCTTTTACAGGAAAAGCGACGAAGTAAGCGTCTCTGCCCTTGAGAGACATCAAGAACCAGCGACTAGCACCGCGGTATGATCTGTTTGATTACGGTTTTTTCTCAGTCGGAGAGAGGAATTTTTCGGTGCATACCCAGATGCCTTTCACTTTTCCCCTGAGGATATAGTTCATGACGAATTTTTTGTCAGGGTGATTTGCCACTTCTTCGCGGTTCGGCAAGACCAGCTTGTCGGCTGTTTCGTTGGAGCAGAAGATGATGGCTTTTTCCACTTTCGCGGGCTTGAGCAGTTTGCCGCAGAACCAGAAAACCTTGCCCTCAGTGTAAGGCGTGACGAAGGTTCTGACGAGTTCTTCTGCTGGGAGGTTAAACCGAACGTTTGGCTTTTCTCCTTCGTATTCCAAGTAAACGTGGTAATTTAGCTGAGTCACTTCTGGTCAACATGTATTTGGCGTCTGTTTGCCACAAAAGCTTTGCCCTAAACAAAATCGTTATCAGCTACCAGCCCCAAAAGAACACACAAACAGGAGAAACGTGCCTATGGCTAAAAACTTCACTTATACGGATGCGGGCGTGAACCGCGAGCAACGCCACGAATCCAAAAAAGCACTCGACATGCTGCATCCAACTTTCAAGTTTAGCCGCTTTGGACCCGTCATGCATTTGCCTTATAGCAACATCTTTCAACTAACCGAAAACACATATTTGGATTTAACAATTGAAGGGGTCGGAACCAAAGTTCTCCTCGCGGAACTCGCAGGCAGATACGACAGCATAGGCATCGACGCAGTTGCCATGGCAGTGAACGATGTCATCCGTTCAGGCGCGACGCCGCTGGCGATTTCCGATAATATTCATGCCCAAGCCAGCAACCCAAAGCTCGTGAAGGAATGGCTTGAGGGCATAGTTGCAGGCGCAAACCTATCCGAGTGCCCCGTTGTGAGCGGCGAAATCGGCGACGTAGCTGAAATCATCAACGGCATCGCGGAAGGCGCAGGCTTCGACATGGTTGTAGCCTCCATCGGTCAAGTCGCCAAAGACAGAATCATCACGGGGTACGGCATCAAACCAGGCGACCCCATAATCGGGTTGCCCAGCAGCGGATTGCATAGTAACGGCATTACCCTTGCACGCAAAATCCTGTTTAAGCAGTGGGGCGGAAAATACCTGCCTCAGGATGTTCCTGAAGGCTTCAGCCGAGACGTAGTCACTGAGGCTTTAGAGCCGACCAAAATTTATGTTAAGCCTTTCCTCAGAACCGCGGAAGCCGTCAAAGTGAAAGGTGCCGTGCACATAACGGGCGACGCTTACCTCAAATTCAACAACCTCGCGCAGTACTCGAAGGGCATAGGCTTCGAATTCACCAATTTCAAGCCGCACCCAATTTTCGGACTAATTCAGAAAACCGCCGCGGAACAGGGCTTAACAATCACTGATGAGGAGATGTTCCGCACGTTCAACATGGGCTGGGGCTTCGCCATAATTGTGGATAGAGCTGACCAAGACAAAGCCTTGGACACGTTGGAAAAAGCGCAGGCGCATCCTGAAGTCATCGGCAAAGTCACCGTAGAACCCCAGAAAATCGCGG
>JBGOXQ010000337.1:0-2540 GCA_041479225.1 Bathyarchaeia archaeon | reverse complement strand
TGTCCGGTTTGTGTTGGTGTGAAGCTTCCTGTGTAGAGTGCTCCTGATCTCCATTCCCATGCTGCCCAGCTGATGCCGTTCTAGTTCATTACTCTCAGTGTGCTATCGAGATATGTGTAGTCGTCTGTGCTCCATGCGCGGTTGCCGACTTCGCCAATGAGGATGGGGACGTTTTTGCTGAGGACATAGCCGCATCCGAACCCGTTCGGTGCAGGTGTCGTCATCATCTGAGCGTAGACGTCATTGTACGTGTATGGATTCCCGACAAAGCTTCCGTCTGAGCGGTAGATGTGGCTGCTGTAGATGATGTTTGTTCTGCCTGCTAGCTTGTTGTACATGGTGTCGAACCAGTTTGGTCCTCCGTAGAAGCTCATGCAGTATCCGCATTGGACCATTATCGGGTGGTTGTCTCCTCTGGCGCGTATGGCGTCCACACATTGCTGGGTGACTGTTGACCATCCGGAGTTATCGCCAGAAGGTTCATTGTAGAGTTCGTAAATCACGTTCGTATAGTTTTGGAGTGCTTCGCTGACTGATTGTGGAGCGACGCCGTTGTTGTGTACGTGTGTTGATGTAGTTGGCGGTGTTCCACTCGTGTCTACATTTCGGAATCGCGCGAGAAACTGTGAAGTAGCTGAGTTTCCTGCCCAGAGTTCAACGAAATCAGCAGTGCTTCGAATGGTGTTGTAGTTCTGTGCGGACGCTCTCGGCGGGTAGGGCAGATAGTCTTGGATCCCGGGTGATCTTGGGCCTACGGTGTCTAAGGACCAGAACGTGAAAATCACGTAGAATCCGTATTCCTGTGCTATTTCAATTGTTCTCTTTATAGCATCGCGATGACTGATTGAACAAACATCGCTTCCCTGCAAGTTTTCACGGCTGTTTTCGAGCCACCATCGAGCAGTGCCCATTATCCGCACGCAGTTGATGCCCCAGCTTTTCATGGCTGCAAGGTTATTTCTGACAGTGGTTTCGCTCCAGGAGGTGGTGAACCATCCGGATGCGGTATCTCCGAAGCCCCCTGCGTTTACTCCTTTCAGGATTACTGTGTTGCCATTTGCGTCTTTTATGGTCCTTCCTTCAACATGCAGTTGGGTGGGAGCCGCGTGAGATACTCCAAGCATGTTGCAGATCAATAGGATCGCGAGCAGTGTTATTGCGATGGCGGTGAAAGTTCGCTTTTTGTTTTTGAGGTTCATGGTCTTTGCTCCTTTTTAATTTTTTACGCTAACCCACTATGAACCCACAAAACCTTAGTATACATTAATGTGCAAATGGGCAACAGAAAAACAGAATCCTGAAAATTAAAATTGAAACCCGTAACTTTAGAAAAATTTTATTACATCCAGCCAAGAGACCAAAAAGATATAGGCTTAACTGAGATGCCAGCTTCTTGTCAGTTAGCTGAATGCGTCAAGGTGAATAATTACAGGGTTTGATGAATCTCTTCTTTTGTGGCGATCGCTATCCAAAGCGTTCTCGTATATCCCAAGTCTTAACTATTCGCAAGACAAGTAGCGGTATTTTTTGAACCTGCTTCGCCAGCTTTGTCAATTCGACTTCGCATTCTTGCGTGCTATAATTCGCTAATCGGTTAAACGTTGTTCTCAAAAACTCTTAAATTCAAAAACAGGTGCTTAGGCACCAACAGAATTAGAACACGAGAGAGTTTAAATGTCCACGAGATCGGTTTTAGATCGACTTTTTCAGGAGATGAAACAAATACGTTATCGGCTTGACGACATTGAAAGTGCCTTATCAAGATGGACGCCCCAACCATTAAAGATTCCAGATTCCAAGCTACTTTCGTTGCCAGATAATCTTAGAAAAACCTACATGGCCGTGTCATACAGAGGCGAATGCAACGCAACAGAAGTATCAATTCTGACTGGACGATGTCGTTCAATGGAGAGCAAAAACCTTAACCAACTGGTGCGAATGGGCTGGTTGACAAGGCACCGAAATGCGAGAACAATAATTTTTGGCTTAATCCCTGAAGAAGTTTGGAAGAAACCGCCACAACGAAAAGTGAAAGGGTCACGCGCCTCATTAACTTCTTACCACTGATCAAAGGAAGTGCAGTCTCATCGTTTTCAGCTAAAACTCTTCCACTTTCTTCTGTCTTTCTGTTGACCACGAAGACCAGAAACTATTATAGATCGAGAAACCAACGATTAAATGAGATTCATACCGATTTGTATTTACACTCCAATCAAGAGTAAGGTCTTGTAATGAATTTTGACAAGCCAAAAAAAGTTAACTAACAAAGCCAAACCCCGAAAGATGATCGTAGAATATATGTCGTCAGATTACGACGGAACAATAACTCCTTTGAACACATCAAGAGACGAATCGCGGGTGCCGCTTGAAACACGTGTAATGCTTAGCCGAATTGGTAGGTTCATCCCAATATCAATTATCACCATGAAAGATTTACCTTTTATTATTCCAAGGACTCCTTTTGCTTACGCGTGGTCCGGAATCGGCGGATTAGAAACGCTAATTGGCAAAAGAGTTCTGAAAAGAGAAGGTCTGGAGCA
>JBGOXQ010000336.1:0-2540 GCA_041479225.1 Bathyarchaeia archaeon | reverse complement strand
CTGCAAACCGTCTACTATGGCTGTTGAGAAGAAAATCAGAGAGCCTTTGAAACTGCTCATTCCGGTGTTCATTTTGGCTGGCGCAATAATTGTTGTGGGGCTGTACCCGCAGATAGTGCTGAACCTTGTTGAACCCGTGATTAGGCAACTGAACTTCATCCCATAGCAAAGCAAGAGCTGTAGTACCCTATGATTCTTGGTTATTCTTGATTCGCGGATAGTTGCAGGTCTCGAAGTTGTCTCTACGGTGGAGGCGGAGGTGGGGGCGGAGGGAGAGGCGGCGGAGGAATCTCTTTTCTGCTCCTTTGCCGAGCTTTGAAGAAAGAAGCCACGCCCAAAACTACAATTACTATTCCGACAAGCATTATCGGCAGAAAATAAGGGATGTATCGTGTATTCAGCAAGCTGCCCTGCTGGTTACTGTAAAGTGCAATTGACCCAGACAGAGCTAATGCGCCTCCAATAGCCACGCATACTGTTCCTGCATATTGCCAGTTAGATGGTTGCGTGGTTTGCACCTTCCTCGCAATTCTTGTTGTTGTTAGTTGCCATTTTTTCTAACCTTCCACGTGTTATATGAGCAGGAGACAGAGCATGTAAAGTGCAAAAGTCGCCATAAACAACCCCACCCAAACCAGTTTGTTCCAGTCATAAATGTCCTTGCCGTTCATCGGCGGAATCGGCAGCGCCTCAAAAAAAGCCATCGTGAGAGACATAACTAAACCTATGCTTCCTATGAGCGTGAAGCCGCTGACAAGGATGAAGGCGAAGATGACGGCAAAAATGAAGCCGAGGAAAACCGAGGTTGCTGAAACCAAGCCCAGCGAGCGTTTGGTGAATTTCTGGGAGTAGTGAATGTTCCTGCTGGGCGATGAGAACGGAACTCTAAAGACTATAGTTGAGAACAAGAATGTGGCGAGTCCGAAGTACCACAGGCGATGCTCAGTCCAGACTCCTTGCTTTCGGGCTATGGCTTCTATGGCGAAGTTTTTGACGAATTCCACAATTATGCTTGTTGCCAAAATAGTTGGAATCACAATAAGAATCTCATCCAATGTTTGAGATTTCGCATAAGCAAAAGCAAACGTCAAAATTACTAAAGCAAAGACATAGGAGACGATTTCCAGCTTCGTCAAACTAAGCGGGTTCCCTGTTTTCGGTGAAATCAACAGCTTGCGTTTTGAAGAGATGAACTCATGCAGCCACTTCTTCAAAATCTCAGGGAATAGACTGCTGATTTTCTGAGCTACACCGCCGCTTGGGTTTGACAATGCCGAGGCAAGGGATGAAATGATGCTTGTTGCGCCAACAGTAATTAAGCCTGCGGCAAGTGCTCCTTCAGCGGGGGGAACCCATGCGTCTGTGCTTCCTGAGATTACGACCTGCATTTTCTGTCCGATGGTGTTGGCGAACTCTGTTGAGTCGGCGACTATTCGTATCCAGCCTGGCTTAGTGAAAGGTGGCGCAGTTATACCTGGCTGCGGGTACACAGTCCAGTTTTTCAGCCAGTCACTGTTTGTTTCAGCTATGCCGATGGCTTCTATGTCCAATTCATCTAGTCCTTGAGCGACGGCGTTGTTCACTGTGGCTATCACGTCGTCTTTTGCGTTTGGTGATCCGTTGCTGCCGTCGAGGTCGGTTGTGGCGTTGTTGTTTCTTACGTTGGGTACGCCGTCAGTGGCTAGGTTGATTACTTTTTTCGCGCTTGAGCCTGAATTGGGGGAGTTCTTCAGTTCACTCCATCCGAGGTATAGTCCGTGGGCGGTCGGTGTTTCGCTGCTACCTTTCGGCATCGCTTGAATCTGAGCGGATATTTTGACGTAATTTACGTTGTCCACTGCTATCGGTTGCAGTTCCGTTTTTGCGTAGCCTTCAGCCGAGGAGTAGCCGAACTGAACTATTGTAAGCTCAACTGAGCCATCATGCGGAATTGTCTCGTTCACTGCCTTGGCTAGAGCTTGTTTGATGATGCTCCATTCACTGCTGCTTATGCTGCCTGAACCATCTACGACTAAGCATAGCTGTGTCTTTACACTTGCGGCGTGGACAAACGTGGGGACCAAAGCCAAAACGGACAGCATAGAAACTGCAAGTGCTATCCAAACTATGCTCTTTCTCCGCATTCATCTCCCAGCTATTGTAATTACATGGCGGAGTCGATTTAAAATTTTCCAAAACACAAGCGACGCAGTTTGCTATTTTTGGAGGCCTAAATTGAGTGGCGCCGAGGATGGGATTCGAACCCATGCGGACCTCGCGATCCACGGGCTCTCAAGGCCCGCGCGTTAACCACTCTGCCACCTCGGCACGTTAAATCTACTGTTGTTATTCATTCTGTCTTAAAATCTTTACCGACCCGCAAATAAGCCAAAAGGGTGTTTTGAAGTTGAAATTCAATCTGTGATTGATTCCATACATAAATGTGGGTGTTTTCCAGAGCAGTAGGAGCCACTGCCATCATATTTGTGTCCTATTAGTAATTGTATGCAGAAAAAGGGGAGGGGGGGTAGGCTCTTAGCTGGAGCCGGACTTACTCGGGG
>JBGOXQ010000335.1:0-2551 GCA_041479225.1 Bathyarchaeia archaeon | reverse complement strand
CCAATTAATGGAATGTGGATAGCTCTTTCCCTCAACTATACTGTTGGTGGAAGGATTTCGTCGAGTTTTGCTGGAATAGGCGGGACATGCGGTGACGCAACTGTACTGCCCTACCTAACGAATAGACCGAACTTCACAGTCGGCGACTTTTTCGCCAGAAAGTTCAGGTCACCTGAGGAGATAATTGTGGGCCTACCAGCTGCATTGCTCGAGGAAGTTGTTAATAACTTGGAAAAATTGCCGATGAAATAAACTATCTGAATTATAGTTCAAAAACCATCTTTAAGGGTTATAACATCGTACTGACCGCAAGTTTCAGCTTTACTGCAAGCCCCTCTGAGAAATAGATTGAAGCCGAAATCATGTCATGTGCCAGACGCGCTGATAATTCCAAGGCATCGAGAATCACTTATGTTGTGCAATGATTAAAGTCAACTAATGAATTGTAAAAGAAGCGCGTGCTCAAGATCACCAACACAAACGAGATGGCTTTTTAAATACTTCAAGTAGGTTCTGGTACATCCTCGGTTGATTTATTTTTCTTTCAAAGGTGTTACCTTTCGGTTGATAGCATTTTCTCTGAGTTTTTTGGGAGGTAATTGAATGCGACACAGATACACTCATAGACTGCACGCTAGGCAAACACGCCGAAGATGCACTTCTTCAAGATAATACTACGAGCATACTTAGAGCATCAGAAAATTTTTTATGATCAAATTGAGAATAATAAGAATGGAAGAGAATCACATGGGATATGTAGTTTTTGAGGATTTGCAGAGTGAGAAATACTTAACTATTCTTAGTGATACGCCCGTTAAAATTCATGCGGTTTCTTGTCGTTTCTACATTAATAGAGGTGTTAACCCAACTACGGTTAGGTGGTTCGGTCCGTTTGATACTATTGAAAAAGCAGAAATCTTTGCTAAACAACTTGGAAAATCATGGAAGCGAGCGCAGTGTTGTCCCTGACGCTATCTTATGGACAGGTGCGTTATCTGCTCGCATTCTGAATCAGGGTTAGCCATTGTTTTCCCTTCCACTTTTATTCCGCATGCTTCCGCTGGAGTTTTCCCGTCTAGGCTTTCATGTGCTCCATTTTGTTGTTGTTGCGAAGCACCCTCGAATAATGTGTATTCATTCTAAATTCAAGAAACGTTGAAGAAAGAAAAATTGCTACATACTTGATCATTTGCTGCTTTTACCTTGGGAAAGGAGAAGTGACATTAGAGTTTCTTTCGTCACAAGTCCGAATACGCCGTTTTTTGCTGAGTCTTCGTCAAACTTTTCTACTCCATCCGCCTTCAGTTGAGGTGACCAAATGGTGAATGGCACGGGGTCTTTTGTGTGTGTCCCGATTCCGATGGGCGTTGGGTGGTCTGGCAGGACGGCAATCGTGTAAGGTTCTTTTAAGCCATTTAAGCCTTTGAGTAGTCTGCCCAGTAGCCTCTTATCCAAATCTTCTATGGTCTTGACTTTCAGTTTGGCATCTCGTTGGTGCCCTGCTTCGTCGGGTGCTTCCACATGCACAAAAACCAAATCGCAATCCTCCAGAGCTTTCAGCGCGGCGTCTGCTTTGCCCTCGTAATTCGTATCCTCATTCCCCGTAGCTCCAGAAACCATAATAACTTTCATGCCTGCCAGGATTCCGATGCCCTTCACCAAATCCACAGCCGAAATGACCGCGCCTTTCAAGCCAAACTTCTCATGAAACGAAGGCATTGATGGCTTTTTGCCGCCGCCCCAAGGCCAAATCATGTTCCCAGGCAGTTTCCCAGCTTTCACGCGAGCCATGTTGACGGGGTGAACCCCGAGAATCTCCCTCGACTCCAAAATCAACTCCTTCAGCTGGGCCACTTTTTCCTCCGCCTTCTTCCCCTTCGCTTTGGGCAAAACCGACGCTATTTTAGCTCCCACGGCGTCATGGGGCGGAGTGAACTCTACAAGGTGGCATTCGGGGAAATTCCGCAAAATCATAAAATGCCTATAATCCAAGCCAGAGTAAAACTCGATTTCGCCAGGCTTCTCAAACGCGATTTTCACAGAATCCACCAGCTTTTCGGCTTCTTTGGTGGTTATGTGACCCGCAGAATAATCCGCCAGCACACCGTCTTTCTCCGTAATCAAGTTCATCCTGACCGCCGCATCATCCGCCTCCAGTTCGATGCCTCTGGCTGCCGCTTCCAACGGTCCCCTGCCCGTTAAAAACCGCCTAGGATCATATCCCAAAACCGAAAGAATCGCCGCGTCGGAACCTGGCGCCATGCCTTCAGGTACGTTTCGGATGAGCCCGTTGCGCCCTTTAGCCGCTATCGCGTCAATGTTCGGCTTATGCGCCGCTTGCAGAGGTGTAAGGTTTCCCAGTTCAGCTATGGGGTAGTCCGCCATGCCGTCGCCGACAACAAGTACATACTTCATTCCTGGCACCTGTGCTTCTCCGATATTTGCCCCAGCCATATTTATCTACCGATTCCCAAGAACACAGAAAAAAACCAAGAATCAGAAGAGCAGAAAACTAGCGACGTTTCGAAGCAGCAACTATAGATTTCACATT
>JBGOXQ010000334.1:0-2568 GCA_041479225.1 Bathyarchaeia archaeon | reverse complement strand
GGCTATAGTCTGCTCCGAGCAACAGGTCAGCGCCAGATGCGATAGTGCACCAAGATTTATTATCTTAAATACACAAAGAGAATCATAATACTTGCGAAGGCACTCCTAATGTCAATGGGAACCACACAATTCACACATACCACGCCAACCCCACCTATCCTCAAGGCAGCGAAAACAGTGGGCTTAATCAGCGATACCCATATTCCAGTCCGCGCACGCTGCATCCCCAAAGGCGTTTTCCGCGTCTTCGAAAACGTCGACTACATCATCCACGCAGGAGACCTCGTGCAACTTGCAGTATTAGACGAACTTGAACAACTCGCCCCTGTACTTGCAGTTCACGGCAACATGGATGGACCAGAAGTCAGCGGTGCACTTCCCAAACTTAACCAGCTGAAAATCTTCAACTGGAAAATAGGCGTCAAGCATGACCCAGGCACAGGTTACGGCATGGGTAAAATGCGTGAAGTCGCCAAACAAAACGGCTTCAACGTCTTCGTTTACGGGCACACCCACAGCTCCAAAATTAAGTGGGAAGCAAAAACCCTCTACATTAATCCAGGCAGCCCCACAAACCCTGAACCCCCTTTTCTAACGAAGCCTACAGTGGCGCTGCTGAAAATAACCAACGAATCCATAACCCCCGAAATCGTTCCGATATAGCTTTTTTAGCCGAACAGCAGCGCCCAGAAAAGGCTCAAATACAGCAAGAAACCCAACACCAACGAGGCAGACCAAACCGTGAACGTGATGAGCATCCACTTCTTTTTAGGAACACAATATTCCCATGAACGCCGCAGACGCCACGAACCAACTATCCAAACACCCAGAACCGCCGCAGTAGTCCCAGCTACACCATGCACAGAAGCCAGCACCGATACAATATCCACAGGACGCGCAGCAACTGGAATCAACGAAAGCACATACGAAGGCACCATTATAAAACCGATGACGGCAAGGTGAAGCACAACGCCGACCAACATGAAAACGCCATGCACACGGAACCTGCCCATCTTCTTAAGCGTGTAACCGCCAAGAAGCAGAACAAACACTGCAACCTGCGAAAGAAGCGTCACAGTGCCTACAAGCAAATAGTAATCCATGCCAGATAGTAACGAATTGCATAATTAAAGCTTCACTTTAACCCACCTCCCTCCACAGTATGCAGCAGACGTTTCTTGAATCACCTTAAAAGCGTTTGAAACAGATGATGATTCCGGAATCATTGGAGGCTAAAAGTTGGAACACTGCAAAAACCCCTGGAAAAACAGCTGCCACAGCGAAAACATCAAACTATACATAGTAGTCAAAGGCGAAAAACTCCCCATCTGCAAACAATGCTGGACCAACATAGCCGACAAAGAAACAGAATGGTGAATCAAAAATGGAAAATTTTAGTCTAAACAGCGCCAAGTCATTCCTTGGCAGAAACGTGAACCTACATATGAAAGATGGCTCAGTCATCATAAACGTTCATTTAACCAGCATCCGAAAAGGCAACTTCGGAAAGGGAAACCTCATCGAATACACTCCCTACGGCAACCACAAACAAACACGCATACCACTAAGAAACGTTGCTTGGGCAGAGCTCCTCAACCTGAACCTGATGGAAACAGCCGACTAAGCTGCCAACAAACGCGAACAAACGCTGAAATAACACGAAACCAAGAATACTCCCATGCACTGCCTGCGCTGTGGAGCCTGTTGCACCGAAACCGAGATGCTGCTTTCAAAAGAAGACATCACACGTTTAGAAAAGAAAGGGTACCGCAAAAAATTTTTCGCCCGCTTCGACAAAGCAGGCTACGCCAAACTGCGAAACCATCAAGGCTACTGTGTCTTTTACAATGTTGAAAAACGCCGATGCAACGCTTACCGTGCCAGACCTTCAGGATGCCGCTTGTACCCCGTGATATGCGATGAAGATAACAACATAATTGCAGACACCTTATGCCAGGCCCATGAAACCGTGACTGAACAAAACAAACGGCGAAGAGGCAAGCATGTGCATGCGCTTTTAGAAAAAATTGACCAAGAAGCCCAAAGCCGCCGTTCCTAAATTAATGCAGTTTTTTGTTTTTGGTTTGTTTGCATTGCGGACACAAAGCTTTTTTTCCTATTTGTGCGTCCGCTTCTTCTTTTAGCATTATGCGTGTTCCAATGACTTCGCCGCATTTGTCACAGATAAAGCGGACCTCAGCAACATGCGAATTAGACTGGGTAATTTCAGCAGGCACCTATTCATATCCTTCTTTTTTCACTTGAATTTTCTCTTTCAATTTTTGCCAATTCACAAGACCGAACTGTCATGAACTGTAGGTAATTTTCGGGTAGTGCTAAACGTGTTGTTTGATGTGAAGGCATCATTTTTCTTTTTTCGCCGTTTCCTCTTCCTCGATCAGGTGCTTGATGTACTCCGGAATCGTACGGTTTGTTTCTGCAGATTTTTTCTTAATGTAGCGGTAAACTTCGTCGGTGACGCATATTGTTCGGTAGCCATCCCGCGGCGTTTGAATGTACCTCCTTACTTGGCTCGGTACTTTACCGTACTTCCGAATATAAAGATTT
>JBGOXQ010000333.1:0-2582 GCA_041479225.1 Bathyarchaeia archaeon | reverse complement strand
GACAAACTGCAATAAGCATACTAGCAAGGTAGATAATCGCTGCAAATCCCCTCCAGTTCGCAATCTCAAAGCAAGCGCAAGGCGGCACCAGGAAGTCAGTCAAACCTGAATTGCCGGATGCTGAAGCTGGGATGATTAACATGAAAAACAAAAAAGAGAGATCCTCGCTGGCTGTCACGAGTCTTGTTCTGCTCTTACTTTGTGTGCCGTTGTTTTGTGTTAATTCCGCTTATGCAGCGACTTACAGCGTCACGATAAACACTAAGTACAACGGCGTCAACAACGGCAACAGTGTTTCAATAATGCAAGATGGAGCGTTGACGGGTTTTGGCACGCCGCATACGTTTTCGGGCCTTTCGGGTATCCATAACTTCAGCGTGCCGTATGAAGATTCAAACGGGCACCCGTTCTACGAGTGGGATAACAAGGTTCCGACTGACTGCGTGTTCACAACCATCACAGCTTCCTCCTCGGGATCGTATTGGGCGTTTTACGATTCGCACGTCCCCCGCAATAGCGGAGGGTCCGTGGGCGCGGTTTCTCCCGCGGAACAGCGATACTACGTGACGCCTTCGGATCCCGCTGTCATCGCCGTAGCTGCTGGCAAGTCGTGGAGCGACATACTCAACTGGGTAGCTTCCCATCTTACCTACAACTTCAGCGAGACCACTTGGCAGTTTCCAAACGAGACCCTCTCTCTTGGTTCTGGCCAATGCAGAGACTACTCCACGCTCTGTGTAAGCATGCTCTTGTCCCGCGGATACGTTACTTACGTCGTAACTGGAAACGTGACTGCGGCAAGCGGCGTAAACACTGGCTCTGGAAACGGACACGCTTGGATCGTAATCAGGCTTGATGGCGCCCTTTACCATTTTGAACCTCAGAAGACATGGGCAGACCAGCCTTCGCCAAAGAACTTTAGCCTAGGCTACTTCGCAGATTACTTTAACGACAACAACGAATTGTACCCTGCCGCGCCCTCGTTAGATCCACCTGATGCACAAACTTACGACATCACAATTGACACAAGCTACACAACAATCCCCAATGATGCAATTGTGGCAATATCACAAGATGGGGTGCCGACAGGTTTCACAACCCCTCACACCTTTGCGGGTCTCAACGGAATACACAACTTTTCCGTACCTTATGCTGATACTTCAGGATGCTCATTTGTGAGTTGGAGCACTAACTTCCCGGGAGAACAAATCTACCCGACGATAACCGTTTCTTCTGGAGGCACATTTTCCGCATTCTACGATTCACAATTCAGCCTATCCCGCCTTTGTCCTGCCGAGAACAGGTACCTCATCACGCCGCTCGACCCCGTAGTTGCCTCGGCGGCAGCAAACAAAAACTTCACAGATATCATAGACTTCGTCTCATCTTTGCCTTATGCAGTTTGCCAGACAGCACAGTTTCCAAATCAGACACTGTCCCATGGAACCTGCTTCCTCTTGGACTTAGCGACCACCTGCGTAAGCATGCTTCGGTCAGCCGGTTACGTCGCCTACCTAGTCGAAGGCAACACATCAACGTCATCCAATACCCACTGGGTAGTTTTCAGCTATAACGGAGTGTTCTACCATGTGGACCCGATGCAATCATGGAAAAACCAGCAGACAATTAGTTTCAGCAGCTACCAAGCCAACTTTTACGTCGATGAAAAAGGCATCTACCCTGCGAGCACGTCTCAAGACCCGCCGGCGACGTCGCCAAACTCGTCGCCAACGATTGCCCCCAATGCGACTCCTACACCAACGCCGCAAGTTCCTGAGTTTTCTGCAATCCTCGTCTTCGCCGTGCTCGCCACATCTTTAGCCATACTAGTTACTCTAAAAAAGAAAGCTACAGGGAAAAAGACGGTTTAGCCATTGCAAGTTGAAAATTCAGAGTCTGCTTTGGCGGGTGGATTGCTTGTGCCTCGACATGAGTTCGACAGCTTTGACGTGGCTGCACCGTTGCTTTTGTAGGTACCCTGGGCAGCTGCAGCTGAGTTTGCCCGTGAAGTCTTGGACGACGGTGTAGGTTCCGTGGTCTCCGATGATGTTGTAGGCGCCGTTGCCGAGGAATTCGACGCGGCGGCTTTGGACGAGTTTGACGGCTTTCTCGTACATTAAGTCTTTGCGACGCATCTTTGACTACCTTACTCAAGAATGTACCGTTGGGTGCACAGGCTAATAATAACTCGCTGACGCCTAATAAAACAGTTGGAAAGCTACGCAAGAATATAACAACTGGAGAGTGCTAAAACGCCAAACAACGCGCTGTCACAAGGTGTTTGCGGCAGTCCTTGGTTTGGTGTTGAAGAGATTGTCTGTAAGGTTAAGCGACGGTGGCTGATCTCCCGAGGAGCAGATCGGTGTAAATCGCCTTATTTGCCAGCCTAAACCCAAAAAGAGCACCGCGGATGGGCGTTCTGGCTTGCGGCATGCTAAATCTTTTTATACGCGGAAACAGAGAGGGGTTACATCACAATAACTCATGTAACACGAAGCTCCCCAATCAGAAGCTTTTGATAAGATGCATGAACGTTCGTGATAAGAGAAAACAACAAATGTTAGAATCAAAAATTCAATCAT
>JBGOXQ010000332.1:0-2583 GCA_041479225.1 Bathyarchaeia archaeon | reverse complement strand
CAAGCTTACACAAAACCTCAGCAACCTTAGCTAAGTCACAGCCCATTTTCTCCAGTTTAACTAGGCTGCCAGAAATCTTTTCTAAATCGCAAAGAACATTATCGAATTGCCCCTCAAGCTTCTTAACCCGCTCTGGCATCAGCAGATACTCAACTGCGGCATCACGGCCAAGATGATCAAGCTCGCCCTCGTCTTCACCTGGGCTATCATCTATAACCCGCTTGGGAGTGCTCACTGTAAAGTACCGATTTAGAAGATTTGCTACTGGATCATCGACGCCCAGCTCATGACGCTTGTTAATGGCGCCTTCGCCCAAAACACAACCGTACTTGCTCATCAAGCCCTTAGCGACTCGATCAGCCAAATTCTTAGCAGAAGTCACCAACTCCCCTGGACTACGACCATACAAAGTTTCTACATGAACAATCCAACACGTCGTAGTGTGCCGCACCTTAACACCTTGCTCCAATCCAAGAAGTGCGGTCCAGTTCGCCATCTCAACCCGCTTAAAATCCCCTGATGGATAAACTCCCTCGCGCAAAACGGGAAACTTGAAAAAACACCGATGAAGCCGAAAGACGCCGCTGCTGAAAAGTCTACAACTATGCGAAGGACTTCGGAGAGCCCTCAGCATACCTAGTTATTTTCAATATCAGCCAATACGACATTGCGTTCGACTTAAGCTTGAAAGAAATTCCTCAAAGAATAGTGTTTGGCGACAAGACGATATTCATCTTTATAATCAATTTGTACCCTCATGAAAAACCTGCCAGTCAAAGGGAACTAAAGTCTTTTGTAATAACTGAAACGTATTTATTGGAACAAAAGACCGAATCGCAAACAGTAAGCTGAAAACTGCTTGAAAAGGTGACAGGACAAATTGAACAAGAATCAAGTAAAACTCGAAGTTGAGAAGTTTCGTACACAACGTGCATACGGAAAATCAGTGGCTGATTGTTTTCCACCATGGTTCCTGACCCAGAGCTATAATTTGCCATTCGAGGAAGCCACGAGAAGATCCTCCGAGGAAATAGACAAAGAAGGAGGTACAAGAGGTTACGATTTTGGAATCGATGCATACTTTATCGAAGAAACTCCAAATCCTAAGCTCACGATCATTCAAGCAAAATATTCAAGTTCATTAAGTTATGTTTCAAAAGGATTTACTGATCTAAAAAAGAGCCTACTCCATCTTCAAGCAGAATTAGCAGAAGTTGGATCTGTAAACCCGATGGAAAACAAAGTTTTAGTTAATATGCGAGCTGACTTAAATCGTCTTTTCAGAGATTTTCAAAGAATATACGGCTGAATGACCGCATAACATAAAATCTCGCTAATTTTTTGAAGTCTTCATATAGAGACAGCATCCTTAATTTAACCAGGAGCTAATTTAATATCCAACTTCTGTTTGACTTAATCTTGGGCTATCATATGACATACAAGTTCTTCAATGTACAAACAACCGCAATCCAAAATTATTCTGACCTGCTCAGGAGACCAATTGAAATATACAAGTCGCTCATAGAAGTTGCTGACAATAGAATTACTACAAGTAACTTTAACAGATATGGTATATCTCAGAGCTTAAACCTACGTCTTGAGATTAGGTTTAACGTTACAAATGAGCAAAACCTTGTTGCAGATTTACAGGAAATTGCGGATACCGCAATGGTGAACGGACAAGTTCAACCTTTTGTAGTAGAACTGCAAAATTGGCCAGAACCCCCATTTGTGGTAAAAGCCCATGAAACCGCAACGAGTTGTGCTGTCCTTTTCAAGGAAGGGCTTGACGCAAATCCCCAAAGTAACATGGATATTCTCCAAAATATTGAAGATACCATGTGGCAATTTATAATTCAACTCTTAAGAACAGCAGGTTTTAACCCGAACATTATTTGGGGATATTTACGTCAACCAATCCCTCAATATATTGTTAATTTGGCAGAAACCTGTTCAGAACCGCTAATAGAAGCAATAACGGATTATGAGGTGACCCCTGACTTCTTGGAGCGTTTTGTTCATTGTTTTTACAATTGTACTCTCAGCAAGGAAGACAGGTTAATCCAGACGTTAACAGTTTCAAGCCTATGGCAAAATCTCGCAGATTCACGCAATGAACAATAGGCAAGTTACGACTCACTTAATCTGATTAACCCTTATTTCTGAGACTATGGCGACTTTAAAGTAACCTTTTAATTATCTTTGCAGTAGGGCATTCTTTTTCAGTTTTTCGGCACCACGCCTATCACCTTTCCATAACTTACTAAATTTGGTGCGTAGCCAGGGCGCGTTTTTGTGTATCGGTCAGGTATTAAAATGTTGCCAGTTACCGATATGTCGGCAGCCTTGATTAAGTATTGATTTCCCGAGATCTAAAATGTTGTGTGCATGGGCGGAGTTAAGAAGCGATAGTCAGCCATGGAGCGCCAACAATAGCGAACACTAATTAGATTAGCTCTTTGTCTCTATCCGCCCGTATTGCGTCTCGCTTGTATGTATCAGCCATTCGCTTAAGCATGCTGGCCGTTCTCGGAAACTTGAACCGTATTAGTTCAGCTTGATTTTCATAATTGGCAGCTATCT
>JBGOXQ010000331.1:0-2593 GCA_041479225.1 Bathyarchaeia archaeon | reverse complement strand
GCCTTGCCCATAAGGCCAGTTAAAGTAGGAGGAAACCCGCAGCCTGCCACCAATCATCGTTGCTGGCGAATCGATAGAATAATACGTGATGAACACTGACCGCTGGGACGTGTTGCTGCGAACCCACAAGCCCAAGTTGTACTCGTCCCAATTAGCCGCCGTATAAGCGGTTCCAACATTGTAGAGAACCACGCTAACGGAGGAAAAGACCGAAAGCAGAATTAAAACCAACGCCAAGACTTTCCCCCATTTCCTGGGGAGCTTTGCCAGCAGCGTTCCGCTGAGAACAGCTACAGGAATCCACGCGAACATGAAGAACTTATACATGTCCCAAGAATTGGGCGTTAAAACCAGAAGGTTCGGAATCAAAAATAAAAGAATAAAGGTCCCCTTGAGCAGCCAGTCTCCCCGCTTTACGAAAGAGACTACTGCAAGCATGAAGGGAATTCCCAAGTTCAAAACATAGTAGACTACAGGATTGACCTTCACGAAGTTGTTCACAAAGTCAAAGCTAGGCGTCGGATGGAAAGCCGAGGCACCTGAGAGGATGAAAGGCAAAGCTAAAGCCGCTGGAACCAAGAAAACCGTTACTTGGCTGATCTTTATGCGCTTAACGTTCAAGAAAATAGCAACGAAGAGCGCAATTAAGCAGCAAACGAAAGACACTACATGAAACGGATACACTAGCCCCGTGACTAAACCCGCCAACACAAGGCGTTTCTTATCATCCGGGTTTCGCAGCAACAACAGAACAACTGCGAAGGCGGGCAACCCGATGAGGAGAGGACGCTGCTGGAGCAGGTTGTCAAAGATAGTTGGCAACCCAAAGAGCTGCCCATACTGGTAAATGTAGTTAGTCGAAGTGTTCACTTGCCCATTAGCCAAGGCGGAGAAAAGACCGACGTAGCTGAAGCCCCAGCCGAACGCCGCTATGATGGTTGAGATGATAGCTGCGCGTTTTCCGTGACCCCTCGCCAAGGCGTAAATAGACAAAGCGAAAATCACGATGAAAACAGCGTTCAAGAAAGGCAGAAGCTGAGGCAAATAGCCGAAGGTATTCTCGACTATTGCGGTATGGAAGTCCACGAAGTAATGGTACGTGGAAAGCGGGACGCCTGAGAAGTAAGGAATCTGCGGCGGGAAATTACCGTTGTTTATGCTTTCAGGAATCTCGTAATGCAAGGGCGTATCTTGCCAGTTTGACCCCGTCAGTACAATGCCATACTGATTCTGAAACCAAACACTTCGAAGCAGAACAACCAGCGAAAGCAGAAAAATCACCGACAAAACGAGAAGAGTTGTCTTGCTGACGCGCCGCATTTTCGGTAAACTTCTGAGAGGCAGGGGCGCGCCTTTCCAGTATGTTACGAAGGTGTAGATTGCCGTGAGCGCTAAAAAGCAGAGCAGGATAGTCTCGCGGGAATAACCAAACGCCAAAGAAACGTAGTAGATAAACTGGGTAGAGATTAAGACGCTGACGACAGGGACCAAAACCCAGAGCTCATGCTTTTCCAGCTTGAAGAACATGCAGAGCATTAAGCCTGGAACAAGAAAGGTGAATACAAACGCTGCCGGCAAAGCTACGTAAATAAAAGGGAACGAAGCAGCAGTCAACACCAGAAGCAAAATTGAGAACCAACATTTCTGGAGAAAAGCAACGGGCTTAGCGTTGTTGGTGATCTGCTAGTCACATCCTTAGGACGAATTCACAGCAACGGAGATATTAGATTTTTGCGGTCTCACCCATCAAGCTGAAGGCACACCGTTCAGCTGAAGGATAGATTAGAGGCGGCCGTTGCGGCTTGGACGGTGGAGCAGGCTATTAGCGTTGAGTTAGTGCTTTGGTCCAGTGTGATGGAGAGGTATCGCCCATTCGCGTACCAGTTGCAGCTGCCCTGGTCTGTAGCGCCTGCGGCTTTTGCCATGTCGTGGAAGGCAACGTAGAATTCGCTGGCGCTGCAGTTGTTGTCCCACTTGATGTTCCATGTAAAGAGGAAGTCGGTGCCGCGCTCGTAGTACGTGAAGTTGTCGCCTCTCCAGCCTGCGCTAGCGTTTTGCGCTTCACTCTGCGGAATATGGTTCTTGAGCATCTCTTGAACGAAGAATTCGCCCATGGTGTTGTGGGCTTGACCCTGACTCTCCTGAGTTAGCGTCCAGCTGCTGTCGGCTACGATTGGAGCTGAAACCTGAGTAGGCGTCTCATTCCCAAAGTACTGGCTAGTGTGCAGTATTTGGGAGGACGAAGTTGGTATGTAGCCTGACTGGTAGGCTCGGTCCACCATGGCAAATCCGCCTGCACGGTAAAGATCACCCACCCACGGTGAACCGTACTGATAGGGGAAGTAGTTTAGATCCCAGACAGTTTGAGGCATCGGATGGATCTGATTCAGTAACGGGTTATCGATGAGGAATACCAGGACATTGTCAACAGTTACAGCCATCGGTGTCGGTGTGGGAGTGACTGAGGTTTGAGTGAGATTCTTGTAGTTGGAGCCCACGAATGATGCGTCGCCTTCAATCAAGGCAGAATGAGCTTTGTCCTCGTCAAAAGTGTTAGCCGCGGGTAATGCTGGTTGCCAAACATGCGTGAGCT
>JBGOXQ010000330.1:0-2597 GCA_041479225.1 Bathyarchaeia archaeon | reverse complement strand
GAGAAGTATCTTGATGAAACCCTTTTGGTTGACAAGATTTACAAAGTCATTAATGAAGTCGTCACGGACAAAACTGACCCCAACCTCTATGATGTGGCTTCCAAGAAGATTCGTGCTCTCATCGAAAAAACTCCCATACCAAAAGAAATTGAAACCGCCATAAGAGCAGCTTATAAAGAAATGAATAAGCGCCTTAACCTGAAAGATGCCTTTGTCGCCGTGCGGTCAAGTGCCACCGCTGAGGATTTGCCTGACGCTTCGTTCGCGGGGCAGCAGGAGACTTTCCTGAACACCAAAGGTATTGCTGATTTGCTTGATAAAGTGTTGAAGTGCTGGTCCAGCCTGTTTACGCCGCGTGCCATCTTCTACCGTAATGAGAAGAATTTTGCTCATGAGAAAGTCTTCATCAGCGTCGGTGTGCAGAAAATGGTGAATTCCCGCGCCGCAGGCGTCATGTTCACAATAAATCCTGTGACAGGCGCTCAAGATGAAATCATGATTGAAGGCAATTACGGCTTAGGGGAAACTGTCGTTTCAGGTGTTGTGAACCCTGACAATTTTATCGTCGAAAAGAATTCGACAACCATTAAGGAACGCAGAATTTCTAGAAAAACAATAATGTACGTTCGTGACGCGAAAACTGGCAGCACAATACACCTTGACGTTCCTGAAGATAGGCAGAAAATAACTTGTGTCAGCGACGAAGAAGTTTTGAAACTCGCTGAGTTGGCAAAACGTATCGAGCGACATTACGGAAAAGCCATGGATATCGAGTGGGCCATAGATCAAGATTTGCCGTTCCCAGGTAACATTTTCATAGTTCAAGCTCGACCGGAAACCGTCTGGAGCTCTAAACAAGCGGAAACGTTAGAAAAACCCGAAGACAAGAAGCATGAAGAGCAGTTGAAAGTTGTTGTGAAAGGAATTTCAGCTGGAAGAAAAGGTTATGCAGCAGGCACAGCCAAGATTGTCCTCAGTCGGGACGAAGCAAACCGAGAAATGAAGAAAGGTGACATTCTGGTAACAGTCATGACTGATCCCGACTTTGTACCTTTCATGAAACTAGCCAGCGCGATAGTTACAGACAGAGGCGGCGCAACATCCCATGCAGCAATCGTCAGCCGCGAACTCAACATTCCATGCGTCGTCGGCACCGAAACCGCCACTCAAGTTATGAAGACTGGGCAGCAGTATACGGTGGACTCCCGGAACGGCATAATTTATGAAGGCATCTTAGCTCATGCCGTTGCTCCTTTGCCATCAGCTCCAAATGGGGCAGCAACGGCAGCAACTGTGATGCAGATTGCTGAGTCCGCGCCCATCACCGCGACCAAAATCTACATGAACTTAGGTGCCCCAGAGATGGTGGAGCAGTACAAGAATCTGCCCTTCCAAGGCATTGGCTTAATGCGCACTGAATTTATTTTCCTCAACTACGTTGGGGAACACCCATTATATCTGATTGAGACTGGTCAAAGTCAGGTACTTATCGACAAATTCGCAGAAGGTGTTTCAACAGTAGCTAGGGCTGTTGAGCCTCGTCCTGTTGTGGTTAGGTTCAGCGACTTTAAGACTAACGAGTACCGGAACCTGAAAGGCGGCGCCAAGTACGAAATCGTCGAAGAAAACCCGATGCTGGGTTGGAGAGGATGTAGCCGCTACATCAGCAAATGGTATATCGATGCCTTCCGCTTAGAGTGCAAAGCAATCCAGAAGTGTCGCACTGAATGGGGGCTCAAGAACGTTTGGGTTATGTTGCCGATGGTTCGCACTGTTTGGGAAGCCAAGAAAGTGTTGGAAATCATGAAGGAAGAAGGCTTAGAGCGCGGACGCGACTTCAAAGTCTGGTTTATGGCTGAAACGCCTTCTATTGCGATTATGGCGGATGAATTCAGCAAGCTTGTAGATGGCTTCAGCATAGGCTCGAATGACATGACTCAGGGCATACTGATGATTGACCGCGACAGCGAACGCCTAGGACAGATGGGTTACTTTGATGAACGCGACCCCGCCGTAAAGCGCATAATCGCGCATCTGATTCGCGTAGCACATGAGAACGGCTGCACCGTATCCATATGCGGTGAAGGCCCAAGCAACCTGCCTGAATTTGCCGAGTTTCTGGTTCGCATAGGCATAGACAGCATATCCGTCAACAACGACGCTGTTGTGGCTACGAAGCAGAACGTTGCTGCTGTTGAGCACAAAATAGTCCTTGAGCGCCTCGCCGAGCAAGCAGCCATAGCCGCAGGGAAACCGTTAAAGAAGCCAATTCCAGATTGGGTCTGGGACCAGTAACGTCACCGTGGATTCGGCAAACTTTTTCTTTCCTTTCCACACCTTTTATTACCATCAATTAGCTGAGGGGATATGCTATGAAGGGTTTTGATTTTGAAGAAGAACGCATGAAACAGGAAATAGTCCGTCTTGGTGCGAAGCTTGTTTTGCTGCAGTTACCTGAAGGGTTAAAGCCTGAAGCTCCACGGCTCGCGAAAATTGTTGAGAAGGCGGGTGCTTTGCCCATCGTTTCCGCAGACCCATGTTATGGCGCGTGTGATTTGGCTACTTCTGAAGCGGAGAGTTTAGGCGCGGATTTGCTG
>JBGOXQ010000329.1:0-2604 GCA_041479225.1 Bathyarchaeia archaeon | reverse complement strand
GCCACGCGGATAATGAAACATTATAGAGGCAGCATCAACGTCGTCTATTTTCTGACTGAAGTCCTCTAGACTAGTGGCTGTTACTTTTGTGTAAACTCCGTTTGCCATGTAGAAGTGGAAGCCGTTTTCGAACGGGACAAAGCGCAGAATTCTTGATGCCTCCGTTTTTGAAAGTTTTTGGCTCAAGCGTGATCACCTTATCTCCATCTGCTAGAGGAATAGTGAGGAAGCGTTTAACCATTTGTGGCTACGCTTTAACAGTCACATTCGTTGAGCTGTCCATTCAGAAGATTCGAAAATGCCTCGACAAGGGTGCAATCTATCCATTTAACGCAGATGCTTTGAAAACCAGTCAGTAGCGAGTTTGGCAACTTCTTCTAGCTTCCCTTTTTCCTCAAAAAGGTGAGAAGCTCCCGGCACGATCTCAAGCTTCTTCTCTGCAATGAACATTGCCATTGCTTTTTTGTTTAAATCGATAACATCGGTGTCGTATCCACCTACAATAAAGAGCGTCGGCGTCTTAACTTTTGGAATGTAATCCAAGGCGAGGTCGGGACGACCCCCACGCGAAACTACGGCTTTGATGTCTATTGGAAGTTTTGCGGCTGCAATTAATGCTGCGGCTGCACCCGTGCTGGCTCCAAAGTAGCCTAAGGCAAGATTTAATGTTGAAAGATGTTTCTTGAGCCATTCAGTTGCAATTATCAGACGTTGTGAAAGCAGACCTATGTCGAACCTGAACTCGCCAGTGTGCATATCTATCTCTTCCTCTTCTTTTGTTAAAAGACTCAACTAGGAATGTGCCTATTCCTGCATAATTAAGTACCTTTGCAACGTAGCGATTTCTTGGGCTAAACCTGCTGCTACCGCTTCCATGAGCAAACACAACAACACCCTTGGCGTGAGGGGGAAGCACCAGATTAGCTTCGATTGCTGCTTTGCCCACGGGAATCTTGACGTGCTTCTCTTTTTCTACTTCTTTTCCCATTTCTGCACCTCCCTCATCAATTTTTACATGCCCTTCCGTTTTTCACGGCTAAGCTTAAGCAGTCTTATGACCTCTTCATCATTGGTTTGATTAAAATTCTCGTAAAACTGCCCTATTGCATAGAATGATTCAGGAGTAAGCAAACAAACGATTTGATCAGCATCATTCTTCATCTCCTCTATGATTGAGGGTGGACCGACGGGAACTGCCATCACTGTGGTTTTTGCGCCTCTTTTGCGCACGGAAGCCAGCGCAGCTTTCATAGTGTAGCCTGTGGCTATTCCATCATCCACGATGATTACTTCGCGGTTCTTCAGAATGGGATATGGAGTATTTCCTCTGTATAGTTTTAGTCTCCGTTCAATTTCCAATCTTTGCCTTTCGCTTTCTTTCTTAATATAATCTTCAGTGACTTTGAGATAGTTTACTAGTCTGTGATTGAGGATTTTGGTACCGTCCTCGGTTAAGGCTCCGATGGCTAACTCTGGGTTGTCTGGTGCTCCAATTTTTCGGGGAATAATGATGTCCAACGGTATTCCGAGTGCACGAGCCACTTCAAAACCGACTACGACTCCGCCTCTGGGGATAGATAGAACGATAACGTCCTTGCTCGCAAAACGGGCTAAAGCCAATGCCAAGCGTTTTCCTGCTTCAACTCTGTCGGCAAAAAGTTTCAAGAATTTCATGCTCCCAAAACAGCCAACACTGAATAATCTGTGCAGAGGCTCTGATATAAAGTACACCTTAGTGCAAAGTGAATAGTGGTGAGAATGAAAAACAAAAATTAAGTCGATCGCTAAGATCTGGAAAGAATAGTTGTCACCTAGTGACAGTCACATATTTTTTTAAGCTTAAACCACATCGAGTTAATGTGCCAGGAGTAGCAATGCGTTCTGGACTTGGCGGACAGACTGCCAAAACGCTGACAAACCCACACGAGCCCAGCAAATCACATATTCTCTGTTCGTGCTGGTAGTCGACCTTAATCCGCCAAGCCTAATTTCAGGCTTCTGGAAGCTGCAAAAAAAGGAAGGGAAAACGAATGCGAAGAAAAGCGGGAAGAAAACTTGGTCTAACTGATGAAGACCTGATCTCGATAGTTCACCGTATGTCGAATGACCGCAATTCAAATCATGTTTTGGAGGAAGCCGCTCTTTCCGACATCGCACTTGAAGATAGAAAGGAGAAGGCGAACAAGCCTTTGTTTCTCTTCCGATATGAATGAAGAAGGGAGAACGGATCCTTTCTGATCAAATAAGGCGGATATTTATGTTGGGTGGCGGTTGATCTGTCGACGTTTTCGACCTTCAAGGGAAACGACTGGAACTACCGTATTTTTGGGACGAGGGCTGTCTTAATTAAAGCTAGGAACGACCGATTGCGTAAAGTGGCTGCGATTGACATTTTGACTAATCTTCCTTTCGGTTTTGAAGTCCCTGAAAACATTTCCGTTGAATCCATAGAAGTCGAGAAAGAATATTCAGTAACGCTTAGAGTTTACACATCAAAGAATGTCGAGGGTGTGGAAAACGAGTTTCTGGATTTCTTTGAGGTTTTGGATGTTGATCAGACCTTCGGAGACTTCATAAGGGCTTATTTTGCGTATCCTCAATATG
>JBGOXQ010000328.1:0-2624 GCA_041479225.1 Bathyarchaeia archaeon | reverse complement strand
TAGGTAAATTGAGGTCTCCTTGTGTTTGGATCTAAATGCGAGTAGTGTCCGCATCTGGCATAGCTTGCTGTCAAAATCTGCAAAAGCCCACGTTTGCTGCATTCTTCACAAGGGAAATCTTTGATACATTGAATTTTTCCCATTTTGCTTTTCACCTTCCTACCTCACTATAGGCGGTCCCCTTGGGGCTGACCATCCTTATAATGACCATTAAAGAACTATTTTGGTGCGTCTAGAAAACTTCATTCTAAATGACTTTCACCCAAAATGTTAGATAGTCAATACTGACAACTATAAAAGAGGGGAATTGGGTCGCTTATTCCAACTTTTGAGTTAGGCTTATGGAACGCTTGGATTTTCATTCTTCCCATGATAATTATTTCCATTTTTGGCTCCAAAATACTAGGCAAAAGGGGATCTGAAGAGGTCTCAAGTCTTACTAAGAAGATGAAATCAGCAAATAATCTGTATCTTTTGATTCTGGTCTTATCATATGCCTACAGCATATTCTTACCGTTGAGACTAAACACTGTCTGGTTCTTTGCTGGCTTACTTATCTATTTGCTTGGAATACTTTTTGTGATTCTGTCCCTTCTGAGTTTTCACACAACTCCAAAGGACAAAATAGTCACTAATGGGGTTTACCGTATTTCAAGAAACCCTGGATATGTTGGAGACTTCTTGGTAAACACAAGCATCTGCATAGCTTGTCTCTCTTGGGTTTTCCTATTAGCAGCATTAGCATTTTTTCTTTTGCTACGTTATTACGTAGTGGCTGTTGAAGAGCCCTCCCTTGCAGAGAAGTATGGAGATACCTATCGTGAATACAAGAATAAGACTCCAAGATGGATAGGCATACCCAAATCAGAGAAAAAACCAAATTGACTTCTTCACAATGCTTGATTATGTCATCTAACCTTTCTATCCCTCTTGAGAAAGCGTACGAATTGTGCAAGGCTCACAGAGATACGCATGGTGTACGTTTGTTTAGTCAATGCTGGGGCTGTGTAAAATATTCTAAGGAAGTCCCTGAAAAAATGTGCTTCTACAACCCACCAAACAATGATGGATGCAAAATTGTGAATAAGCTATATGAGGCTTCAAATTAAGTAAAATCGTGAAACATGAGCGAAAAATTAATCTGATGTTTACTAATTAATTGCCAAGAGTGCATTATGATAAGATCTGAAAAGGAATATAAAACCATAGATGAATACATTGCTACATTCCCAAAGAATATTCAAATTATTTTAGGAGAACTAAGACAGGCAATCAGAGATTCTGCACCCACCGCTGAAGAGGCGATTAGTTATCAAATGCCTGCTTTCAAGCTAAATGGCATCTTGGTGTGGTTCGCTGCCTTCAAAAATCATATTGGGTTTTATCCCACTTCCTCAGCTATTGAGGCATTCAAAGAGGAATTGTCTGATTATGAATTAAGCAAAGGCACCGTAAGATTTCCTATAAATAAGCCAATTCCATTCGACCTGGTAAAGAAAATGGTAAGGTACCGAGTTAAGGAAAACTTGAATAAGAAGAAATAACAGAAAACACTTTTCATCTAGTTAAGAAACCAAGTCTGCGCTCTTCTCCCTACCAAGCATTTTTTAGCTACTTCTACCAAGAAACCAACATCCGCCTTTCAGTAATCAACTCACTTGTGCTTTAAAAGAGGGGGGGGTAGACTGCCCTGAGCACAAGAGTCCAGCACGATAATGCTCTTTCTTGAAAAGAATTTAAAAGAACCTGACACGCTAAATCACTTGAGCCAGTAAGCAGAAAGGTGTTCGTACGTCAACAACTTTCACGGAATACGTTAAAACCCTTGATGTGGAACAACTCTTCAAGAAATTAGGCGCAACAGACCCACAAAAACTCGCCAAAGGAGTGGAACATTTCACTTCGAAAGAAGCAGACAAACGAGACGCGATTGTGCTTGGTTATTTTGGGGAAGCTGGAGTAAATCGAATAGTCGAAGCTATAACGAAACGTTTGCTCGCACCACCCACGTTTCGAACAGGCTCGAAGGTGCTGGATGTTGGAGCAGGTTCAGGTGCTTTCACGGTTAAAATCGCTGAAAAAGTTAGAAGCAGAGTTCCGAAGGCTGAGTTCTACGCTATGGATGCAACGCCAGCCATGCTGTTGGCGCTGCAAAAGAAAAACGCGGGAATAACGCCGTTTCTGGGCATAGCGGAAAACATCGAAGCCAGCATAAAAGAAGCAAAAGCATACGCCAAGATTCCGCCCAGATTCGACGCAGTCTTTTCCACCCTGATGCTTCACCACAGCATAAAACCGGAAAAAGTGTTCGCAAGCATCAAAAAAGTCTTAAAAAAAGAAGGAAAAGCCGCAGTTCTAGACCTCTGCGAGCACAAGTTCGAAGAGTTCAAAACGGAGATGAACGATGTCCACTTGGGCTTCAAACTTGAAAACATCCGAAGAATGGCGGAAAAACATTTCACCCAAGTTGAAATCGAGAAGATACCTGGAATAAAATGTTCACACTCAGGACGCTCAGCCGAGCTGTTCGTGGTTTCCATGCGAAACACGGGTTAGAACCAGCGTTATAATTTATATATACATCATAAGCAATCAGAATACAGAGGATACCATGGCGTTCGGCG
>JBGOXQ010000327.1:0-2704 GCA_041479225.1 Bathyarchaeia archaeon | reverse complement strand
TATTTTTTGAAGTCATCAAACTTCTCGCTTGCCAGCGCGCGGAGAGGGGCGAGGTAAATGGTTTTTCCGTTTTTCTCCAACACCTGTTTGAGGCAGCAGAGCTCCGCAACCAACGTTTTCCCGCTGGCTGTGGGGCTTGCCAAAACGAGGTTTTTGCCTTCCAGCGCGCCTGCTCGTATGGCTTCTTCCTGCGGAGGATACAGCTCAGTGATTCCGCCTTGAATGATAACTTCTTTGAGCTGTTCGGGAATTGAGAGTTCTGCGATTTTCAAGTTGGTACGCCGTTTTGTGTTTTTTATGTTTGTTTGTATGAGGTTATTGGGGTTTATAGTGTTTGTTCGCCGCGAAGAACATTTTGTTGGCTGCTTACGCATGGTTTTTGTTTCGGTTTGATTTAAGAAGCCGGGCAGTGGTTACTGCGACGCCGATGATTATTACTGAAGCTGCCACAATAACTCCTATTGTTAGGAGGCTGGAAGGCGATGCTGGAGGCGGCTGTGGGGATGACATTATGGGTTGGATTAGCTGGTTCGAGGGGCGGGGGCTGCTAGTTGCTATGGTTGATGAAGCTTGTGTTGGCGCTGGAGACGTTAAGGGTTGGGGAATGAAGAAAAGGGGCGGCGGAGGCACAGTGACTGCAGCGTTGAACGGGTTCATCAAGGGGTAATGGTCGAAGTCCCCGTCAGCAACGCTTTGGGGCACATCGCCTATGCCGTCGCTGTCAACATCCGATCCTGTGTAGTTGCTCCAATAGTTGCCGCCTGACGGATAGCCATCATCCCACAGATTCTTGTGGTCTGATGGGTGCTGGGTGATTTCTTGGTAAGTTATGATTTGGTTGGTGTTGTTGGAGAAATTGTTGTGGAACAGTTTACAGTCGAAGGTTTGACTTAAGTACAAACCCATGAAGCTGCCGGAAACATTGTTCTCAAACAAAACGCAGGCACTAGCGTCGCTAAGGGAAAGCCCACGGTAATTGTCTGTTATGCTGTTGCCGAAGACGGTGTTGTTGGTGCCACCCATAAGCAAGCCGTCTCCATAGTTGAGTGAGCTGCTTATGATGTTCTGGGTTACAACATTGTTGCTGCCGCTTTCCACGCGTGCGCCAAGGTTGTTGTAGGCTATGTTGTTTGAGGAGAAGTCGTTGTCGCTGCTGCCATAGTCTGAAGAGAGCCCAACGAAGTTGTAAGAAATGACGTTTCCAGTTACATAATTTCGGTTGCTTTGAGAAACATGAACGCCGTAGTCATTGTGTGAAAACACGCACTGGGTCACGGTGGAGTCGGTTGTTCCGTCAAGCATTATGCCTTCCGCGTTGTTGGATAAAACTAGGTTTTGAACGGTGATGTTGCGGCAGTTCAGCAACGCCACATAACCCGCGTCGCTTGGCACAGATAGGTCTTGTTTGTTTATCCAGTAGTAAATGGGTTTGCCGTTGATGGTGTTGGAGGTATCCACGTCGTTTACTCCTTGGCACTGGAAGTTAGAAGTATTGTTAACCATGCGGTTACCCTTCACAACTGCGTTGCCTGGAATTGCAGCATTAGGCGGAATAATAGACAAACCCAAATCGTTGCCAATTATCATATTGCCAATAACGGTCTGGTAATTTGCGCTAACAAGGATTGCAGCGCGGCAGTCCGATGCAGAATTAGCCGAAACGATGTTCCCTTGACCTCCAACGCTTAACCCGCTTTGGCAATGGACAACAACGTTTGCTGAAACGTTATTTTCTTTACCGTTCACGTTTATACCTTGAAAACAGTTAGCCACAGTGTTCTCAGAAATACGATTACCCGAACTGTCCGAATCCACATCTAAGCCATGGTGCCCATTTGTGAAGTTGGCAGAATACGCGCTGACCACGCGGCTACCAGTAACAATATTGCCCGAACAAGCGAACAGACGGATGCCGTAGCCAAACTCATCCACCACAAAATTCTTGATCGTGACGCCTGTTCTTCCCGTTAATTGGATGCCTGGTCCCATCCCTGCACCTTTCAGCGAATGACCTGCGCCGTCCAAGACGATGTTGTCACGTTCTACTGCAACCCTGTTCGACGTGTCAGAAGTGAGGGTATAGTAGTTGTCTGCAGTTTGTGAAATGGGCGAGGAAGAAGGATTAATAGAGCCATCTGCTGCGATGGTAATGGTGCCCACTTCTGCATTGGCTGGATGCACCGCGAAGGCAGACAAGAAGATGCTCATAAGCAGGAAGATCACAAGAAACACTGAAACATGCATCTTTGCGTGCAATCTTATGGGAGCCATGTAATTTGATTGGCGCAAGTGTCTAATAGCTCTCTCTGCAGAACGCTTCGTTCTCCCCGAAGAACAGACCAGCTCTTGGAGAAAGTTGCGGCTAGGTTTTTTTACTTGAACCTACAGTACTAATCTATAAGCGTGTTATTATTGACTTGACTATGGAGCGACTATTATGGTTGAAAACGTACGAGAACTCCTCAAACTTCACGAAGGCATAAAACACGAAGTTTACCTCGACAACGAAAACAGCACGGTGGTTCCCCAAGAAGTCCTAGATGCTATGCAGCCGTACTATACTAAGAAAGCCTACGGCAACCCTAGCTTGACGCACAAGCCAGGATGGGAAGCGTTCACCGCCATCATGGAATCTTCGCTTAAAATCGCCAAATACGTCGGCGCCAAGAACCTTGAAGAGCTCACCTTCACACCGGGAGAATCT
>JBGOXQ010000326.1:0-2705 GCA_041479225.1 Bathyarchaeia archaeon | reverse complement strand
GAATGCGAGGAAGAAGAGTAGCCTAAACTTCCGCATTTTCTTTTTTTCATGATGTATTGCTGTTTTAGTGGTTTTAACGTTTCTTGCCCTTGGCGGGAAGTTGCTGTCTCTCCAGTTTCTTTTTAGCTTCTTTTTCCCGTTCCTTTTCTTTCTGTTGTGCGTTCTGAGTATTTTTTTGTTTACGTCTCGCTACACTCGGCATAATCTCAACAGAAACTAATAACAGCACACCAGCTAAAAATGTTTCGCATTCGTTGAGTTGCTTAACGCAGGCAGTCTGTTTTTGTGTTAATTTTAGGAATTGAAAAAGCTAATGTAATGGTAAAATGAGAAAAAGAGTTTTGCAAAGCTCTCTGTTGGGCTTAGGATTTCTGAGTTTTGCTTTGCTTTTCCTTTTTTGCTTTTCTTTTCTCGTCTCGCTCTTTCTTAGTTAACGGCTTTTCTTTTTTAGGCATTTATATTCTCCGAAGGATACGGTAAGCGTATTAGTGCTTAAATAATTTTCGAAAGAACAGCTAAGCGGAGTTGCCTGATTTCTGGCTAATCTTACGAGCGAGGTTTATTGTGGAAAAGCTTAAGAGAAAAAACAGTAATCTTGAAAACGGGGTACTTGAAAATGAATGGGATAGTTGTGTTTGATACTTCTTACGGAAACACTAAGGCAATCGCGGAAGCAATTTCAGAGGCATTGAAAGAGTCTGGGATAGAAGCTGACCTCTTCCATGTGAAGGATGTGAAGAAGCTAAGCGTAAAGGACTATAATTTTCTGGTTGTGGGTTCTCCCACCCGATTTGGCACAATGAGCTTTGCAGTCAAAGGTTTTTTGAGCAAAGTGAAAAGTGAGGAATGGATGAACAAACCTTTCGCAGTCTTCGACACTGAGAATCCTGAGAACATTGAGCGTGCGCGCGTTGAGAATAAAGAGTGGAGCGCAGCCGAAAAGATTGCTGCAAAGCTCAAAGATAAAAATATGAACCAGCTATTGCCCGTTCTGAAATCTGTTGTGTTGGGGCAAAAGGGACCGCTTAAAGAAGGGGAAATCGAGCGGGCAAAAGAGTACGCACGAAACCTTGCTACTGAATTAAAGAAGTAAAAGAACTCAGGCAACATCGCTGACTAAACGCGTGCTTTCGACGACATTTTCCATAATTGCTTGTAACTTAAATATATAGGGGTTAGATGGGCAAATTTTTTGAAAAGAAAAATTGGTTTAAGTTTAGAAAAGAAGGGAGGTTGTTTTTTTGAAAGATGCGTGCTACTTTATTTTGATTTTGTAGATTTGGCTTTTTGAAGGCTTTGCATGTATGTTTTTGTAGAACATTGCGTAGATTTCGGTTGTGCTTTCCCACCAGTCCACTTGTCTAGCTTTCCAGTCGATGCTGAATGAGCCATCTTCTCTGGTTCCTCCATCTGCTAGCCATGTATCGTTTAGGAAGGATCTGTCGTGTTCAAATATGTCTATCACGGCATATGGTATGCCTTTGTCTGTGTCGCTTCTAGCTAGTTTTCCTTGGAAAACGATCATGTCGCCTTTGGCGGCTTTTTCGGGCACGTTCATCAATTCAAGTTTTGTTTCAACCATTCCAGTGTACATTGTTTCGACTGGAGCGGGTGGAGTTGGCGCGACTTCGGTTGTCGGCATGGGCGCTGCCATAGTGGGTGCAGGTGGCATGACTTCAGGTGTTGGGGTGGGTATGACTTCAGCGGTTGGAGCTAGCGCTGCCAAAGCCATAGGTTCGATTAGGGTCTTCTGAGCAGCCGTTAAATCTTCAATTTCTGCATCGCAGCTTTTCTTAACTGCTTCTATTCCGTTTAAGCAACCTTCCTTGGTTAGGTATCCTTCGCTTGCAGCAATTATTTCTCCGTTTGAAGCAATGAGCCGGAACCTGTATTCGCCTATTTTGTCCGAGAAAACCTGGAATTTTGGATCAGGGATTCTTTTTCCTTCAATTGTCGTATCTTCGATTGCTACGTTGCAGTTAGCCTGCACACTTTGTATGCCGTTCATGCAGCCTGCGTGCTGTTCGTATCCTTCGCTTACGGCAACGATTTTGTTGTTTTCGGCTCGAAGACGGAATCTGTACTCTCCAGCTACATCTAAGTATACTTGATATTTTGCGGGCATAAAATCACAAGTGCGAGTTGGCGCTTTGATTACTTAAGATTATGTGACTGTTAACGTACAGTTACAAGTTTGCATCTGAACGCGTGCTTTTTGTTGCAAATGTGTATGGTTTCTTTTGATTATAAGCCTAATTGAGCAAAAGAATTTAGTGCCTCTGCTGCGACGATGAAATAAGGGTTGATATGGCAGGCGATGTGTTGCCTCAGCTTTTCATATATAGATTCTTCGTCTGCGACGTTTATCTTTCCTTGAAAGCACAATTCTAATAATTTGCAGTGTATACATTATGTATGTAGGAAGGGTTTAATGTGGCAAGGCAGATTTCCGTCTCAAACGAAGCTTATGAACTTCTGTTAAAAAGGAAAGGTAAAAAGAGCTTTTCAGAGGTAATCAAAAAAAACCTGTGCCCCATGGAAGAAAAGGTGGGCATCATGAGCTTGGCTGGAATCCTGAAAGATGACAGCGCGAAGCTTGAGCGGTTGAAGAAGAAAATAGCCGCGGAAAGAGAGGAAAACTACGGAAGGCCATTCGAGTGACTTTCTTGGATACAATGTCATAATAGATTTCTCAAGAGGCGAAG
>JBGOXQ010000325.1:0-2718 GCA_041479225.1 Bathyarchaeia archaeon | reverse complement strand
CTAGCTTGGTCCAGGCTTGTAGACTTGGGCTCTATAGACTCCTGTTCAAATCCGGGCAGCCCCACCAACACTTTTCAGTGAACTATTGAAAGAGCAATTTAGGTCTTTTTTGTTGTTTTTTAATGTCTTTAACTCTATAATGATCACGAATGCTTCGGTCGAAAGTAATCGATTTTCATTTCCCTACATGCGCTTAGAAGATTCACATTTTATTAGTCACCGAGTTATTCGTTATTAGAGGAAGGGATACAGTTGGGTTCCAAGCGACCTATTGATTTGACAGAGTGGTTTGATAAAGTTGACTTGGGCGTCAAATCTATTGGTGACTGGAGTGACTTTGAGAAAGAGTTCTATGGGCAACCATTGCAGAAAGTCGCTCCTTTAACAAGCACTTCAACCAAATAGACGGCATAACCCGATTACTCCGTCTTTTAAACAAGAAGCCAATTTCCACATAGCAACTCAAACCCCCAAGCCAACAATAGACAAGGCTTGTAGACTTGAGCTTTACAAACTCGGGTTCAAATTCAGGCAGCCCCGCCACTGCTTCTTCCAGCGCAGTGGTTTGAGCGCAAAGCATTGTTCCAAATAGAACATTAATGGCGTAATTTGTTACATAAAAGTCACAATATTTAATAGTCATCCACAGCTTAGAAGAGTTATCCCAAGAAAGTGAAAATACAATGATTAATCCCGCAAGTTCAAGTCTCCAAACCAAGAATAGCACAGCTAAGTGTCCAGACTGTGACTCAGTGTTGGATGTTCCCTGCGATGTGGAAGCAGGAGAAATACTGAGCTGCCCAGGGTGTGGACTTGAACTTGAAGTTAAAAAAACAGCTTGTGGAGGTGCATGTGTAGATCTTCAAGAGTTAACTATTGAAGGCGAAGACTGGGGCGAATAGTCATTCGTCAACATCTATTATTTTTTTAGAAAAATCCTTTTCTCATTTTTTAAAGAACTTTTTTTGACAGGGACGCGCTAACTGAATTGGCGAATCAAATATTTAACTTACTTAATCATTTAGCGGTCGATAGATTTTTTGAAACAAGAAACTAAGGGGTTTTATTCCGTTTTTGTTCAATCGCTTTTTTTGCTAAAGCGACAGCTTCTTGTCTTGTTTTGCCATACCATGCACCGATCTTGTCTGCATCTTCTTTGGTTACAGCAGCGCCGCCTACCATGACTACAACTTTGTCCTTCAACCCTTCAGTCTCTATGGCAGAAATTAACTTTGGAAGATTCTGTTTTGCTGCATCCAAAGAAACTGTAACAACTATGATTTGGGCATCTACCTCTTTAGCCTTGGAAGCAAACGTTGTGGGAGAAACACCTCGCCCAAGGTCTACAGTTTTAAACAAAGCCGTTTTCAGAGATTTCCTAACCATCTCTTTGGCAGTGTCCATCATATCTGGGTGAAGACTACCTATCACAACAGTCCCAATAGGGTTTGCTGGTTCAGGTGGCTCTTTTTCTCGCATAGCTTTTAACCAAGCCATTCAAAATCAAATCCTATGTTCACTTAAAGATTCGTGGTTATACGCTAAAATGTTGGTGTTGACACTAGCTAATTAAGCATTCCTCTAACGTAATATAAGTGAAATAAATGCGCGTTCTTTGAATTTTTGACAATTCTGCATCCAAGCAAAAAAGTAAAAATAGATTGCTAAGAAAGAATAATTGCAAGGAAGCAACATGGCATCACCCAAGAAAGTATTCAAAAACATAGACGAGTATATTGCTACTTTTCCTAAAAATGTCCAAAGTATTTTAGAAGAACTGAGGCAAGCAATCAGGGAATCTGCTCCTAAAGCTGAAGAGGCAATTAGCTATCAAATGCCCACTTTCAAATTAAATGGCAACCTGGTATATTTTGCAGCATTCAAAAGTCACATCGGGTTTTATCCTACTTCTTCACCTATTGAGGCATTCAAAGAAGAATTGTCTGAACATGAAGTATCTAAAGGCACTGTTCGATTTCCTTTGAATAAGCCAATTCCGTTTGACCTGGTAAAGAAAATTGTTAGGTACAGAGTTGAGGAAAACTTGGCTAAGAAGAAATGACGAAAGGCAGAGCCCTCCACACAAATCGTAAACTAATAACCCTTTTATCCAGCCAAAAAGCCATAAACACCAAGAGACACGCTTATGTCGGAAAAAAAAGAATCAGATGCAGCTTCTGCACATACACCAGACGAAGGGCACATCAGAGTCCGCACATGGCAAGAATTCAAACGCTTAGTCGCCGAGAAACAGCCAGGCAGCATCGTCTTCATCCTTGAACAGAACGGCTTCACGGCAGATAAGGAAGTCACCATCTTGCGGCTCATCATGCTACATGACAGAAGATACTACATTTTCATAGACGCACCCAAAGGCGACGCCCTACGGGAAACGGGGATTCCGCTGCAAAAAGACAAGCGCGGCACACGGTTCCTCGACCAAGATGAAGTCAAACGCTACCTGCAAGCGCAGTTTGAAGGGGAAAATCTGGAAATCTACTCCTTCTGGACCACTTAATTGCCACTCACGCTGCCTGTCACTTAATTTTGGCAAACGCCTTTGGCTTACTCAGCAACAGTAAAGCGGAATTGACTACCACCGATATGCATCCAGCTTCTGCAAGAACAACAGCTAAAACAGGATTTAAAATGCCAAAAGCAGCTAAACTCAAAGCAACAATGTTCCAGACAAAAGCGTAAACTATGTTCCCCTTCATT
>JBGOXQ010000324.1:0-2726 GCA_041479225.1 Bathyarchaeia archaeon | reverse complement strand
CATCAAGACTCCCGACCAGATGGTTGGGCAACTAGTCTTTGGTTTAGCCCCGCACACCTGTGTCGGCATTCTTGGCCGCGTCATAGGCTTCACAGATGTCAAGGTAATTTACGCGCATCCGCTTTGGCATTCCGCCAAGCGCCGGGACTGTGACGGCGACGAAGACGCAATCATGCTCGCAATGGACACGCTTCTGAACTATTCTAAGCGCTTCCTGCCGGCACAGATAGGCGGCATAATGGATGCTCCCATATTGATTATTCCATTCGTTAACACCAAGGAAGTTCAGCGACAGGCACACGACTTTGACGTAGACGCTGTCTACCCACGAGAGTTTTATGAGAAATCTCTCGAAAAGGCCGAGGCTAAACAGGTGAGCGCCATCATGGATGTCATCAGTCACAGATTGGGCACAGAAGCTCAATTTGAAGGCTATAATTACACTACGCCTGTTTCGAACATTAGTATGGGCAACTCTGAAAGCAGCTACAAACTCTTCAAGTCGATGATTGAGAAGCTCAATCTGCAAATGGAACTGGGGGCTAGGATCGAAGCAGTAGACGTTAGAAGTGTCGCTCTGAAGGTTTTGACGAGGCACTTCTTAGGGGATATCTCGGGTAACCTGAGAGCGTTCTCCACTCAGGCTTTCCGATGCAAATCGTGTAACAAGAAATTCCGGCGGCCACCTCTACATGGGAAATGTTCTTTCTGCGGCGGCAGACTAACCCTTACGGTTTATCGCGGAGGTATCGAAAAGTATCTGGATGCGGCGCAGCATCTTGTGGACAAATACGATCTTCCGAAATACTATACACAAAGGCTCGTCCTCATTCGGGAAGAGATTAACTCTATGTTTGACAACAACAAGCCCAAACAAACCACCCTCTTCGAATTCGGTATACACTAAGCTTTTCAACACAAAACGACATGTATTACTCGGTGGACGCTATCAAAGGAAATTATCATCCAAACGCTTACTTACAGAACGTAAGAAACGTCAAAAACGGTCTCAAAGCACGAACCAACCTTCTTAGCATCCTCGAAATTCAGCCCAACAGCGCAGGCAACCTCGCAGCAAAAGCGGGCACATCCTACGAAGTCGTCACGCACCATCTGCGGCTCCTCGAACATGAAGGCACCGTTTCTCGGAAGGGCAAACGTCCTTGCGTTTGGATGCTAACTGGCCTAGGTCAGAAGCGTTTATCTTAGAAAGTGCATTGGCAGGGGGCTTGTTGGCACTTTGGGCATTTGCGCGGGTATTTGTCGAGCGCTGCTTTCTCCAAGTCCACGCTAACCACGTTAGCGAGAGATGCCAACCAAGCGAGCACGTCTGCGAATTCCTTTTGGGCGGCTTCTTTGTCTGTTCCTTCGAGGGCTTCGCCTAGTTCCTTAACCTCGTCTACGAGCCAGTCGTAGGTTCCTTTCCAGCCGCGTTCGGAATCTCGATTGAAATACAGGGTCTTCATCATTTCTTGGAATTCGGTTATGTGCATGTGAATGCAACCTTGAGAAGGTGTGGGACGTAAGGTTTTAAACTTGACTGCCCCTCTCTCGGATCGGTTGAGGTTCAAAAATCGTGTGTTTCGTTGATGCTTTTGTATACGGCGATACGTTTTCCTGCTGAGTCGAGAACTTCGAATCATTTTCGCATGTGCTTTGCACAACGTTAAATAATGAATTGCTATATTCCATGGGTGTTAACGAGGCTGAACACCGTGAGTCGCAAGAAAAAACAAGACCAGGGACCAATGCCCGCTGCAAGTGCAGGCTTACTGAGATTCTTCGAAGAAGAAACTGAAGGCGTTAAAATTCGACCTGAGCTCCTCATGGGCATGGCTGTCGCTTTGATAGTTGTTTCAGTTCTAGCAAAAATCTTCTAGCAAGCTTTTCCTGTTGTTTAGCGCCTTGGCGGCGTGGGATGCAAGATTTCTATTCTCTGAACTGAATGTAAGTTGAGAAAGATTTCGCTTCGTTCTTCTCTGCTGGCTACTTGCGGAATTGGCTGAGCCATGGTTGAGCGCAGTACGATGGCTTCGGCGTCGGAGAGCCAGATGCCTGCTGGGTCGCTCGTCACAGCGACCAACGTTCCGTCGAAGCCGTATGTTGGGTCGAGGATAATTCTGATTTTTTTGCCCACGTTTCTCTCGAGCATGTGGAATATAGACGGGGGCAGTTCAGTATCTGGCATGGCGTTCGCAAAATGACTACTATATGGGCTTTAAGGATAAAACATTTCCCTCGAGTTGCCGTGACATTTTCATGTTAGATTTACGTGGAGAGCATGATTATTAGCATTGCTATTAGCTCTTTTTATGTTAATTTTTGGGGATTTTACATGAAAGTTTGTTTGGAAACTGTTCTTTGTGCCCGAAAATGTGCTGCGAGTTCGCTAACTTTTAATAGGAATGCTCTCTTTGATAGTGAATTCGTTAGCTTGAGATGATGAGTTTGGCGACTGAGGATTCCCTTAATCAGTCCATGAAGAAAGCTCACAGGCACTATTCTTCACTATTCTTCTTACCATCTTTCAAGAGTGCCCTCGCTGGGGTCGCCATAATGTGCCTAATTGCTGGGATAGTGTCCATTTTCTTCTACCCCTCGGTTCAAGGCTTATCCTTAGGGCTGGTGCTTGGTGTCTCCATTTTCTTGTTGAATTTCCTTGTCGACTGGATAATCAGCATGAAAGTTCTGCATGACGCTGTTTTCGTGCTGCGAAGGGTCGTGGT
>JBGOXQ010000323.1:0-2735 GCA_041479225.1 Bathyarchaeia archaeon | reverse complement strand
ACGTAGGCGTCTTCGCCGTCACTGTAGTACCCGTTAATTGTCCGCGCAATTTCCAGCCCCAGCTTCTTATAAAGCGACACACCCGCACCGTTGGTCACCCGCACTTCCAGGAAAATCTGCTTCGCCTTATAGTAGCCCATGCCATTCATAGCTGCCTTAATCAACGCCGAAGCCACACCGTTACGCCTAGCCTGCGGCATCACAGCAATAGAAACGACGTGTCCTTTACGTATCAAGCCGCCGAAGCCCATGTTGCTTAAGCCCACTTCAACTCGGCACATGATGTAGCCCACTAGCGAACCTTTCTCCTCCGCCACAATGAACGTTTCAGGAAATCGTTCATGCAAATCTATGAAGAACATGTCCGTGTAGTTTTCAGGCAAGCAGACGCGATTGATTTGCATAACGCTCTGCAAGTCGTCGGGCTTGAATTTTCGCAGCGTAAAGGTTTGTTGCATCTTTTTCGCCTTCCTTAACCATTTCCCAAAGTGAACTTAAAGCTTACGTTTTCTCTGCATCAGTCGGCTGACTCGCAGTTTCTTCAGCGGGAACTTTCACATCTGGCAAAGTGTAGTTGCCGTATGGAATCGCCCAGACACGGGCGGCTTTCCCAGCTATGTTAAATGCTTCATTTAAAGCGTCGTTTACGGCTCGTGCCGTCTTCAGTTTAAAAATGTTCACTGCGTAGTAGTCAGGAAGCGAAGAAACCAATATGATCTGGTGGTTCTGCATCGCCTTCAAAAGGTAATACGCTTTGTGTCCGCCTAAAACGAAGTTGTGTTTGATTTCGCGCTCTACGGTCTTCAAATCGCCGTAACGCATCATCCAGTCGTAGAACACTTGGCTGCCGTGTCCTTCTGGGCATTCGGCTACGAGGATGATGACGCCGCCGCGTTTCACGGCTTCCAGCGCGCCGTCCACTGCTTTGTATGCTTGGAACAGGTTTATGTCTGCTGGTGTGCCGCCGCAGCTGGTGACTACGATGTCTGCTCGGCGGTCCACGGTGACGCGGAACATTTCGTCCACAAGTTTGACGCCCTCAAGAAATGCCTGCTCCAAGTCGCCTGCAAAGGCTTTCACGACCTCGCACTTGCTGTTGGTGACTACGTTTAAGATGAAATCCACTTTTGCCATCTTCGCCGCTTCAGTCATGTCCTCGTGGACGGGGTTGCCCGTCAAAATGCCTGTTTTCGCGTCGGGATGCAGCATCAAAGCGTGATTGTGCTTTATGGTTTCTTCTCCTGCGACTGCTGGCAGGACACTTTTGCGTCCCCCGCCATAGCCCGCGTAATAGTGGAAGCCCACGTCGCCCAAGAGCACCCGCACATCTGCCTCGACGAAAACTCGGTTTAGAAGAATTTTGTTTCCATGAGTCTTTGTGTTGCCTATGTGCACGAGGTCTGGTGCTTTGCAGTCGTGGCTTACTGTTTTGACTCGTTTAAGGGCTTCTTCGCCAAGAATCTTGGCGGCTTCGCTTGGCGTTACAGCTCGATGTGTGCCGCAGCCGAAGATGACTGTGATGTTTTCGTCTTTGACGCCTGCCATGTTCAGTTCTGCCAGCACGGGCAAAATCATAACGTCCGTAGGAGAGCGTCTTGTAGCATCGTCCACTACGATGGCTACTTTGGTTTCGGGGAGGGCGATTTCGCTTAGCCGTTTAGTGCCTACTGGAATGGGTTCTTTGAGGGCGCGTTCCACTTCTGCCCGCGGGTCAGGGCAGCCTGGAAGCTCTTTAGGTTCTATGGAGCCGAGGAGGTTTCGGGCTGGGACTCTGACGCAGACGTCAGTTTTTCCGTATGGAAGCCAAACGTCAACCATGTTGCATCACGATATATTTAGATGACACGTGGCAAGAAGCTATTAAGCCTTATCAAAACAAACCCTGCTGTTGTTAAAAAAAGGAAGGGGAAGAAGCCTTTAAGTTTTCCACGGAGTTTTCTGTAGCAGCGGTCTTCAACGAGTTCGCCACCACGTAAATCCTATTTTGCTTATGATTAAGGTACAAAAGTTAAATATGGAATAGCCAGAGATAGCTTAGAGGGAATCATCATCTGCCCGAAATATTCAGTTTCAGGCGTCACCGTCTCGATACGAATAGACAGCCTGCACGCTGAAAGAACGGGGCAGTCTGCGCCGACGGAAGAGCTGTTTTTTGATGTGAACGCGAAGCTGGAGGAACAAAAGAAAAGTGGCGACGAGGTTACACTTGGCTTTAACCTTTCGATAACAACGAAGCCCAATGTCGTGCGGTATTCTACTTCGGGCAGCGTAGTGCTTGAAGGCAAAGCCGCCGATGTCAAGAAAAAGCTGGAGCCAAATCCCAAAACCAAAATTCCCCAAGTACTATTCACGGTTTACCAGCACGTTTTCAACTCCATCTACATGCTAAGCTCCGTTCTAGGCACACCCTACCCGCCGCCAGACCTACTGCATCCGATGGCGGAAAAAATACAGATAGTGGCAACATCTCCGCAGGAAGAAAAAGCACAGGCACCAGCACTGCCAGCGGGTCAGCCTGCACAAGCGCCGACTGGAACAGCAGCACCAGCCGCAGGCACAAAAGCAGCAACCACCTAAAGCGTACCAACCTGACCAGCAAGAGCTTTTCGGAAACCTTTCCACCTCTCAATCTCAAACTCTAAAACAATACGATAAGAAGGCATAGTTTTACCCATAGTCACAAACTTTCTGAAGAAAGAAAACTGCTCACGTTCAAAGGTAAAAAGGCAACGATT
>JBGOXQ010000322.1:0-2742 GCA_041479225.1 Bathyarchaeia archaeon | reverse complement strand
CTTTCTTCTCCAGCTCCTTGGCTACAACTGCGGCTTTCTCCGCGCCAGCAATATCATCGTAAGTGTCTATGAGTAATGTGGATTTGGCTGGGAAGGTTTTGGCGAAAGCGCGAAATGCATCAATCTCCTTCTCAAAAGACATAATGAACGAATGCGCCATAGTTCCAAAAACGGGGATGCCGTAAACCATGCCCGCGAGGACGTTGCTGGTGCCCGCACACCCAGCGATGTAGCTGCACCGCGCTACCTTCATGCCCGCGTCAATGCCGTGCTCCCGCCTTAAACCGAACTCGATAACGGGTTTGCCTTCGGCAGCGTGCACGACTCTTGAGGCTTTGGTAGCTATCATAGTTTGAAGGTTCACCGTATTAAGCAGGAAAGTCTCAACCAACTGCGCCTCAATTATAGGCGCCGTCACTCGGATGAGAGGTTCGTTGGGGAAGACTACGGTGCCTTCGGGAACAGCCCAAACCTCACCCGTAAACTTGAAATTCCGCAAGTACTCCAGAAACTTTGTGTCGAATCTCTGCCTCTCCAAATATGCCAAATGTTCGTCAGTGAACCTGACCTTTTTCAGGTAAAGAAGAACCTGCTCTAAACCTGCAAACAGAAAGTAGCTTCGTTCGGGCGGAAGACGCCTGATGAACAGGTCGAAGGTGGCGGGTTCGAATTTGTTGTTGTCGAAGTAGCTGGCGCACATGGTTAACTCGTACAGGTCGGTGAAGAGGCTCATGTTTTCTTCGTTTTGGAAACCCAAAAACGACTTCATAGGCTAAAGTTAACTGCGGATGAGATTTAATTCTTTCCCACGATGAACTCGCATTGGCGTTTTAGTTTGCCTGATATAATGAACTGGGAAAAATCGTCTGTGGCACTTTACTGTAGGATTTAAGATCAGGCTTTTTAGGCTCCAAGCATACTTTGCCTATATGCTTAATAGTCTTTCTTGGAAACGAAAAGTCCTCTCAAACGGACTAACCGTACTACGACATCCTAGTCCATCGGGCAGGACAGCACAGTTGTCCATATCAATTAAATACGGCTCAAATGACGATTCTAAAGAAGACTCTGGAACTGCCCACTTTCTTGAGCACATGCTAGTTGGTGGTTCGGAACAACGAATTAGCCTTCATAACAAAATCGAGACGTTGGGTGGCTGCTCCGTTTTTGAGACAACCCAAGAATCAACCTATTGTGCAGTGAATGTTTTTCCTCAGAATTTAGCTGAAGCATCAGCAGTTTTATCAGGGCTGCTTTTCGATTCTTCATTTGACAAAGAGAAGCTTGAGGTTGAGCGGAAAGTAATTCTTAACGAGATCGCAGACATCGCAGACGACCCCAGAAGCAAACTCGATGAGACGCTTGCCAAATGTCTCTTCAAGACGCATCCAATCAGAAGACCAATTTCAGGCACAAAACAAACCGTGCGCCAAGTCACACTGGATCAGCTACAGCGAGCTCATCGTGCAAGATATGCACCCCAAAACATGAATATAATCCTGACAGGAAGCTTTTCCGATAAAGACATCGAAACGGTGCTTGAAGACTTCATTGACCGAGAAAATCAAGCAGCAATCCTGAAAAAACCTCGCGCAATCGAAAGAAGCAAACCCACAAAAGAAGCAAAAATAGTAAAAACGGGCATAACCCAAGCATACTTGGCCGTAGGCGCCCGAACGGTTCCGACAAACGATAACGCAACTCCCGCGTTGGATCTGCTGTCAGTGATTTTAGGCATCGGGGAAAGCTCAAGATTGTTCGTGGAGCTGCGGGAAAGGCGAGCCCTCACATACGACGTGGGATCAACCCACATCTCAGGCTTAGATTTTGGGTACTTCATTATAGACTGCTCCGTTAAACCAAAATCTTTGGAACAAACAGAAATGCTGATCCAAAAAGAACTGACGAAAATCACAACTGAAAAAGTCACCGACGCTGAACTCAGCAAAGCGAAGAACCAAACGCTCGCAGCCCTTTTCCGAGATTTTGACAGCCCCACCGAACTGCCGCGCCTAATGGCTGAGATGGAGCTGAACTACAAGAATGAAAACGCCTTGCTTGAGTATGCGCGGAAAATCCAAGCCGCAACAACCCAAGACATGATCGCGACTGCAAACAAGTACTTCCAAGACGACAATTGCTCAAAAGTAACTCTGAACCCCAAAAATAGGAGAAGTTAAAGGGCTGTCAGGTTAACCTGCTTTATGGCAGCTCCGAATTGTCCTTGTCCCAAAAAGAAGTGCGTTCGTCACGGCAACTGCGAAGAATGTGTCAAGTATCACAGGGAGAAGGGCAAGTGGCCGTTTTGCTCAAGGTAAATAATCCTGATTCAAGAATGGGTGAGCGCGCGGGTTAAGTTGGCTCTTTTGCGGCGTCCCTTTCTTTATCCACTGTCAGCTTGTTGTTTAGGTGAATTATGAGTTGGTGGTTTTTCTTGACTATAGCCACGTATTCTGGTTCTATGTTGTCCACAACTACTTCTCCGTTGTATTTCATGCGGCTGGCATAGCCAAGTTCTTTCAGTTCCCTCATAAGCGTTTCACGTAACGCTCTCAATTGCTCGCTTGATGTTTGCGGGTCTCTGTTGAAGCAGAAAGTAATGGTTTTTTTATCAGGGTCATAGTTTGCCTTGGTGCCTTTGCCGATTTTTTCCACGTGACCCCATATCGTTTTATCGCTGGTATCTCTCATTTTGTCACCTTACTATTTCTCTCTCTTAAAGGCACCCTGTCCACCTGCCTT
>JBGOXQ010000321.1:0-2745 GCA_041479225.1 Bathyarchaeia archaeon | reverse complement strand
TCACATCTTTGCCATCTTTACTAGTTTGCTGCTTTTCAATCATAATTGGTTTGTTTGTTGTTTTTGCTAAGGTGCATGCGATGGCGCTACTAAGCGGAGAGTCTAATGTCGAGTGTATGCGTAACGATTCTTCGGTTTCTTTATAGGAAGTGACATAAACCGAACCTTGTATTTTAACGCGGATTTTGTTGTTCTTAGATTCAATTTCAAAAGCCTGAGCTATTTCCAAATCTTCCATAAAGAGTTTAGGCATTTTTTCTTGGAGGTACTGCAAGTCTACTTTGGCGAAGTTTATTCTAAGGGTTGTTTCAAATAATTTTGACAACTCAGCGCCTGGTGGAATGAACAGTATACCAGATGGGTTTTCGATGAGAAAGTCTTGCTCATGTTCCTGTATTTCTTCGGGTCTTGGAAGCCGACCGTTTTTTTGTTCAGATATATAAGCTTTGTAAATTTCGGAGTTTCTGAAGTATTTTGGTGGCAAGTAAATTTCGCGGCCATCGTATTGTAGTTCTTGGACTATATATTTCAGCGTTGCTTGTTGTGAAGATGCGGTGGCGTCGAGCAAGGTTTTCTTGACGTATTCATCGGAACGAATAAAAGTGAATGTTACTCCAAAGAAAAGTAATCCTAAGCCTATAAAGGCTAGGATTGACGAAGTGTAAATTACTGAAATAAATAGCGCTATGGCTCCCATTGTGATTAGAATTGAGGAGAGTAGTTTTGGAGGATCTATTTTGACAAATTTTCGTGATTTTCGTGGAGGTTCATGCCGAGTTGATTTGGCATTAGCAAGTCGAAGTTTGCTAGACCCATAGATTTGCAAAGAATTGGTATTTCCTTGCGGAACATAATTAGGGTAAACATAACATGATGACATGTCTTCTCTATCCTTTATTCTTGTTCAAACCCTATATTCTTTTCTTCTGAATTTGAGGAAATATTCGCACTCTGATTGAATACTAAACAAAAATGTAAACCGTCGCTAAGGCAATATTGTTTAATTAAGATTATTCCTTGGGATGAATTATGGCATGTATAATCACGATTAGATGCTCATCAGCCGCTGCATTGTCCAATGCAGAATAGTCGACGGCACAGGTAAAAGAATTTGTTTTTTTGGATGCAATCAGATAGCGCTACAAGATTTTTGTTTTCTTCGAGTATATAGATTCGATTAAAGGAGCTGAACGCCTTTTCCCAACTGTCTGTTCAAGCAGTTCTCGTTCCATTTCTAATTTTACGATTTTATCTTGAGCTTTACCATAACGTTTATTGAAATCAAGATATTTGTTCAGAAATTGAAGCCCCTCTTCTGTCAACTCATATCTTGAGCCTCTCAGCTTTAAGAAATCAAGATTTTTAGTTATTTGGAGGTACTTCTCTAGAAGCTGGTAACTAAGATTCGCATTATACATTATCCTGGTTTTACTAGCCCCTTTGCTTGCAGCTTCTAAGATCGCTGCAGTAAGGCTCACTTTGTCACGATTTTTCCTCGTAAAATCACATCCTTAAGTCATTCAATTCGAAAAACGATTTCAGCAAATTTAGATAGCAAGTTTGATGTCAAATCACGCCATAATAAAATGAAGCAATTTTGTAGGGGCTATGAATGTTGTTGTCTCTTGCCACCAACTCACATTTAATAGCTCCGTTAAATCTATGGATAAATCATGAAAATAGAATATTCAAGTATGTTTATTTTAGGCAAAAGAGATGACTCAAGGATTCCGGTTAGAATACTTAGACAGTTAAAAACGTTTCAGGCTTTTTCTTCCAATGGAAGAATTAGACTGCGGAATCAGAAAGGTCAACTGCAATGAATCCGCAATTTAAGAGGCTGTCTCAAGTTTTCTAGATAAAATTTTTGAAGGGTTACATTATGACTGAGCAAAAAAATATGACAATTTACCCTGCAGAGGTCGTTATTGCGGCGTTAAACGAGGAACAGGGAATAGGACTAACTATAGCGGAACTTTCAGAAAAAATGTATGCCCCGAGGGTTTTGTTAGTTGATGGCCACAGCCACGATAGGACCGTAGAAATCGCCAAGGATAACGGTGCAGACATCCTTCTTCAAGACGGCTTTGGCAAAGGTGACGCAATATCCAAGGCTTTCAGACACTTAGATACAAATTCGGACTATGTTATTCTCACCGACGGGGACTTTACTTATCCAGCAGAGTATATTCCTGAGATGATTGAGATCCTAGAGCGAAACCCAAATGTAGGTATGGTTTGTGGCAACAGATTCAGCAATCAAATAGAAGAAAAAGCTCAGCGCAGCTCTTTCTACTTCGGAAACAAGCTTTTGGCGTTTGCCCACAACATGCTTAACGGCATAACCTTGAAGGACCCGTTAACTGGTTTGCGAGTTATACGTGCAAATATCCTCAGAAACTGGGTCGTAAAGTCAAAAGGTTTCGACATCGAGGTTGAACTGAACAACCAAGTAGAGAAACAAGGGTTCAGAATAATCGAAGTACCTATTAAGTACCGTGCAAGGCTCGGAGAGAAGAAACTGAAAGTAAGACATGGCGCAACCATTCTGAAGAGGATAATGCTAGAAGCTATTTACTAGTCAATGCAACAAATAACATCTGTTAAATTTGGCAAAATATTGCAGATGCTCTTGTTTTCTAGGCAAAAAAGCTTGCGGGTGGGAACCCGCAATGTTTTGCCATTAGTAGTTTGGAGGCGGGGGCTCCAATACAGAGAGCAAATATTTGATATTGTTCTTCATTC
>JBGOXQ010000320.1:0-2747 GCA_041479225.1 Bathyarchaeia archaeon | reverse complement strand
GCATGCATCGCAGCTTCCCTGCAAATGTTCTCAAGATCTGCCCCTGAATAGTACTTCGTTGCCATCGCTATCACATTCAAATCAATATCCTTATTCATAGGCATATTCGCGGTGTAAAGCTTCAGAATCTGCAGTCTGCTTTTGTCATCAGGCTCAGGCACATAAATCAGCCTATCAAACCGTCCCGGTCGCAAAACGGCTGGATCAATCAAGTTAGGCCTATTCGTCGCGGCGATAACTACGATGTCTTGCAAAGACAGAATTCCATCCATCTCCGTAAGCAGTTGGCTGATGACGCGTTCGGAAACTCCGCTGTCACCCATACCAGCACCCCGCATAGGCGTAAGAGAATCCATCTCATCAAAGAATATCACCGCAGGCGCCGCCATACGAGCTTTACGGAAAACTTCGCGGATGGCTTTTTCAGACTCCCCAACCCATTTACTGAACACTTCAGGTCCCTTAATGGATATGAAATTAGCTTCGCTTTCGGTTGCCACCGCACGCGCCAGCAACGTTTTACCGCAGCCAGGCGGGCCATAAATCAAAATGCCTTTCGGCGGTTTAATGCCCAGACGCTTAAAGATTTCAGGCTGCTTCATAGGCCACTCTACCGACTCAATCAGATGCTGCTTAACGCTTTCCAAGCCTCCTATATCGCTCCAATGCACTGTGGCAACTTCAATGTACACTTCGCGCATGGCAGTGGGCGTAACTTCTTTGTAGGCGTTGAGGAAATCATCCATTTTAACCTCCATCTTCTCCAGCACCGCAGGCGGAATACGCTCTTCTTCAAGGTTGATCTGAGGCAAGTACCTGCGCAGAGCTTTCATGGCGGTTTCCCGGCCTAATGCAGACAAATCCGCACCCGTGTAACCGTGCGTCATATCGGATAGCTTCTTCAAATCCACATCTTCAGCCAAAGGCATACCACGGGTATGAATCTGAATCACTTCGTAGCGACCCTTCTTGTCGGGAACGGTGATTTCGATTTCCCGGTCAAACCGCCCAGGACGCCTCAAAGCAGGATCCAAAGCGCCAGGTCTGTTGGTGGCGCCGATGACTATGACGTTGCCTCTGCCGGACAATCCATCCATCAACGCAAGAAGCTGCGCAACCACGCGGCGTTCGACTTCGCCCGTGACTTCTTCACGTTTCGGCGCAATTGCGTCAAGTTCATCGATAAATATGATGCTCGGCGAGTTCTGTTGGGCTTGCTGGAAAATCTCACGCAAACGCGCCTCAGATTCCCCATAAAACTTGCTCATAATTTCGGGACCGTTAATCGAATAGAAATTCGCTTCTGACTCATTTGCCACGGCTCGTGCCAACAGAGTTTTGCCGCAGCCAGGCGGACCATGCAGCAACACGCCTTTGGGCGGTTCAATGCCTAAGCGCTGAAAAAGCTCTAGGTGACGCAGGGGCAACTCGACCATTTCGCGGACGCGTTGAATTACCTCATGTAAGCCGCCGATGTCCTCGTACGTTGTGCGGGGTAAGCCTTTGGCTTCAGGGGCGGGTTCGTTCAGTATGGTTAAGCGTGATTCAGCGGTGACTTTCACTATGCCGTGGGGGCGTGTTTTGGAGACAGTGAAGGGTATGGCGTGTCCCAGCATCATAACCAGCGTAGTGTCACCCTCTACAAGAGTGCGTTCCATGAGGCGGTTTTTTACAAAGTTAGTGAAGTCTTCATCTACGTTCAGGCGCATGTCCACGGGTGCCAGGGTGATGCTTAGGGCGGTTTTGACTTTGGCTGGGCGGACGATGACGTATTCGTTGATGGCTACGCCGGCGTTTTTGCGTGTGAAGCCGTCGATGCGGATGATGTCGCGGTTTTGGTCTTCGCTGTAGGCTGGCCATGCGATGGCGCTGGTGGTGCGTTTGGCAACGATTTCTATGACGTCTCCGGCGCTGATGTTGAGTTTTTGCATGGTGCGTTGGTCGATGCGGGCGATGCCGCGTCCGACGTCGCGTTGTCTTGCGTCGCCTGCGCGGAGTTGGATTTCGTGGTTTTCGGTCATGGAGAATGCTTCCTGTTGGTTAGTGTGATGGTTGAAATGTAGGTTTTAATGGATATATAAAGGTTTGAGCGTGGGGGTTTTATCTGCTGGTTCTGCGGACCATGAGGGTTTGGACTTGGCTGATGCCTTTGATGGTTGCGAGGGTGGTTTCGAGTTCGTCTACGATGCCTGTTTTGTCTTCGGGGAATTTGATTTGTATGAGGAGGGCGATTAGTCCGAAGGCGACTGGTTCTTCGCCGTAGCCTGTGACTTCTGAGAAGTTAGGCAAATGGGATTCGATTTGTTTTTTGAGGGGTGTGAAATCGCTGACTATGTCTTCGGGGAAGATTTTGTAGGTTACGATTACGCTGCCCATTGCTGTTCGCCTTATGGTCCTGTGAAGCCGCATTTGGGGCATTTGTATAATCGGCCGAATTTGCGGCATTTGCCGTCGCGTTTGATTTGGATTTCGCCGCAGTTGGGGCAGAGGAATTTTGTGGCTTCGGTTCCTGGGGCGATTGGTTTGCCGCAGCTGGTGCATGTTGTGAGTGATAGGCTGGTTGATTTTTCTGCCATGACATGTCAACTCTGTAACGCGAAGGTAATTGTTAGACTCCTTAATATCTGCTGTGCTCTGTTGCTCGGAAAATTCTATAGCCCCCTTATTTAAAGAAACTGCACGGATTCTGGCTGATAGGTAGGCTACGTTTCTGTTAGACCCCCTACCCCCTATAGGTTTCTGCAATG
>JBGOXQ010000319.1:0-2755 GCA_041479225.1 Bathyarchaeia archaeon | reverse complement strand
CGTAGTTTTTCCCGCGCCGTTCGGTCCAAGGAACCCTACGCATTCGCCTTTGTAAACTTCGAAGTCTATGTGGTCCACTGCCGTAACATCATGATTGAACCGCTTAGTTAAGCCACGCGCTTTGATGAGAACTTCGGAAGAATTCATGTTTCTCACACAGACATCAATAGCGATAATATATGTTATTTTTCGGGGAAACAACGCTATAAAGCTTTCATAACCCTGCTTGGGCCTTATGCAATATTCTTATAGCGGAATTGACGCATATCTAGTGGTGATGTTTTATGCAATCAATATGTATGGCCGTGCCAATTTTAGCGAGTAAAACAGAAGCCGTAAAGGCAATGTTTAAAACCCTGAAAAACGAAAAATGGAAAGAATACGACAAGTCCCAGAAAAGAGCTGGAATTGAAAGAGAGCGGGATTTCCTGCAAATGACTCCAATGGGCGGCATGGTTCTGATGTACATTGAATCAAAGGACATCCAAAAGGTCTTCATGACTTTTGCAGTCTCCAAAGACCCATTCGACGTCTGGGTTAAAGAGAAATCAAGAAAAGCACAGGCATCGATTTCAATCAGCCATCTTCCGGTCCTCTTCCAGAACTGCTGATATCATATGACCAGTAGGTCAAAGTGCAGGCTGATGCTATTCAGAGAAAATTCAAGAGTCTCGGGAGAAATTTTTTTCTTTATTCTTTGGTGTTCAGATATGTCAAAAAGGAATGTCAACTAAAGAAGCAATGAATGTGGTTCGCTTCTGTCACCTAGGGACTATGTGTCTTTGAAGAGAGTTTGGAGAACAATCGCGGCCGTGAACAATGCTTGGTTTCCTCCGATGCTGCAAGCTACTCTCAACGCCTCCACGATTTCTTCCTTTGAGGCGCCCATTTTGAGGGCTCTTTTACCCAATGCCACTGCGCCTTGCACGGCTCCGTTTTCCACATCAATAGCAGTGGCAATCAACAGCTTGAATTTCGGGGACAAGGCACCTTCCGAGTAGGTTAATGCTTGCGTTTTGTTCCATAACTCTATGAGTTTGGGGTCAAACTGTTTGTAGCTGTCTAAGGGGTTTCCTGACATTTTTGGTCACCGTGAAAACATGGGTTAAGGCATGTGCAGTGATAAAAACCTAACTGGCTGAAGCTTGCGCCAGCGGTTTGCGGTTTTTGCGGCGTAATCTAATCGTTGCAACGGTGTAGCCAACAATTATGACGATTATTGCAAGTAACAAGATCCAAAAACCGTAGTTTACAATTGGGTCTTCGTTGAGAGAATCTATATGTACAGATGGAGTCGGGGCAGGCATGTTGTTTTCGTTCGGCGATTTTACTGGTAAAGTTGGAGTCGGAGTGGGAAAGCCATCTTCATGGGGTACCTGCACAGTTGGAATCGGGTTAGGCATGTTGCCGTAAGGTGCCATCAGTGGGTATGGGTCGGTCGTGGTTGTGTTTGGTTCGCGCGCGTTTGGCGCAATCAAGTAAGGAGTGTTTCCTATGCCTGAATTGCCTATGGCTGTGGCGTTGGGGTATTTGGTTTTGTAGTCGCTGTAATAATTGCCCACTGATCCGTTGTGGAAGAGGTTTCCGATGTATAGTTCAGAGTTCAGAGGATTCAAGAACGGACCGAAACCTATGTTTCCACCACTATTAGGGGCATCTTGCCAAGAGCTTCCAGGGTTGTTAATGAAGTTATTTAGGCAAATGGTGTTGTTGTCTGAGTTGATCACTACTCCGAAAGCATTGCTCATTATAGCATTTTCTGTAATGGTCAAGTTGCTTGCGGTATAGTCTTTAAGAGCTATGGCTTGGTAGCAATTGCATATCTGATTTGTAGTAATTACGTTATATGCGCCAGTCACCGCTATGCCAAATGAGAACTGGTTTATTTTCAGGTTTTTTATGGTGACTTTGGTTGCGTTATGGATTGCTAAGCCTGTTGCTTGTGAGAGTCCTTGCAGAGTGTGCCCCGCCCCGTCGAACGTGATGTTGTTGCATTCAATGATTATTGAGTAGTTCTTCAAATCAGCGGCAAGTGTGTAAGAGTTACCTGTTTTGCTAATTGGTGCCGTAGAAGGGTTAATGGTTCCGTCGTTGCCGATGGTGATGGGTTCTGGGTCGGGAGGGGGTGGGAGAGGATTCGCATTTGCTGGATAAATCTGAGTGCTAAATAGCGCGGATAAAAAAAGCACTGCAATTAGAGAAAGGAACATTACTGCGTGTAACTTCTTTGGAGGCGCCATCGGACTTATTTCCTGCTGTTGGAAGCCACATAGGTGATAAAGATTGCACGCTATTTAGCTCTAAGCTTTAGAACACTCAAGCAAAAGATGAAAACTTGCCTTACCGCTTCCGCACGGTTCTTGCATGCGCAAAACCGCGTTTTAGGCATAATCGTTAAATCTGCTGTTACCGCTCTTTCAAGTATAACTCAAAACTGCAGGTAAGAATCACGGATTACGACGCCATAATTGTCCGTTTCAGCGGAGAAATCGGCATCAAAAGCGAGTGGACCCGCCGCTTATACGAAAGACAAGCCCTAAGAAACATCCACTATGTTCTCCGTGAAAGCGACCTAAGACCCAACGCCATCGAGCGCACCCGCGGAAGATTCTATATAAAAACCCCACGCACAAACGAAACGGCCCAGGCGTTAACGCGCGTCTTCGGCATCTCTTCGCTCAGCCCAGCTAAACAAACAACTTCAGACCTTGATGCTATTACGGAAACCTCTTTGGTTATTGCTGAAAAAGCCATT
>JBGOXQ010000318.1:0-2798 GCA_041479225.1 Bathyarchaeia archaeon | reverse complement strand
GCAGCTGAAAACCTCGGCGTCCACGTTCTTCCAACCAATCTTGAAGTGGCGCTGGAACTTGACAGCGTTGCCGAGGAAACCGAAGGTTCAGCCCGAACCGAACGACTTGTCCAAATGCGCCGAGAAGCATTAGAAATCATGACAACTCTCAAAGATTACTGCCCAGTTCTTATTGGAAGCGTTTGGCGGGGGACCATCCGCCGCGGAAGCGACATCGACATAGCAGTATACCATGATGAACCCGAAGATGTGGTGACCCTGATAAGAAACACGGGCTTAAAAATCTCGAGAACCGAACGGGTCACAGTGAACAAACGGGGCAAAACCGAAGCTTCTTTTCATATTCACGCTGAGTCTCATGGCAAGCATTCTGTGGAAATTGTGGTTCGCAACTTGGAGGAGGCTGGGCGCAAGCGAGTATGCGAAGTTTTCGGGGACGAACTTAAAGGTCTCAAGACGCGTGAGCTGGAGAAATTGCTCAGGGAGAATCCGAATCAACGTTTTCTGCCTTCCTAGACTTGGAATGTGCCTGTTTTTAACGTCAGCCTCCGTGGTTCTGGGAAAAAAGCACATAAACCCCATTTTCCATTATTCTTTCACCAAAGAACATTTCACGAATAGGTGTGCATTTGGAAGGCGACAACAAGAAGTCTCTCAAAAAAATGTTCCCGAACTTAATGCGGGAGCTTGTAGGCGGAGAAAACAAAGTTGCAATAGATTCTGTTAGAGCTGACTCTGACGGGGATGAAAAACCGTTGCAGGAAGAAGTGATGTCTCTCAAGACTTTGCCTCAGGCGAAGGTGCCCGACAAGTTCCACAACTATTGCCCCGACGTTTTTGACTTCCTGAGGCGATGCGACACCGAGCAACAGGCCGAAGAAATCATTGCTTACTTGCAGAAACGGGGAGAATTAACCGCTGAGAAAGCTTGCCAACTTAGAGGTCAACTGAAAAAGGATGGCGTGCGAAGCTTCGGACCCAAAAAAGAAGACAATTACTATTTCAAACAAAGCGGGCTCTGTTAAATAAGATTGGAATTTCATCCGATTTGTTTAGACGCTGTTTACTCTTTTTGTGAATTATGCTTTATAGCTCACAAACAATTATCAAGATGGAATCTGTTGTTTCCGATACTAAACCAATTAGTTGCCCATCGTGGCGGTTCTTTTCCGCACTGCTTGAGGTGGAGTTAGAGAAATTTTATATATTGATTGCGAAGATACAAGCTTTCAGTTTAAAATTTTGGAGAGAGAAAAAATGAAAAACCTAATGAGAGATAATAATACGCGCAAATTTCCAAAGAAACAAACGCTAATTACTACTACCTTGATTCTGCTTCTAACAACGTCGGCATTCATGATAGTTCTGCCATATGCTAATGGGCGTACTCCGCCAATAAATATTCCATCATACGCTTACCTCGCTATTTCGCCCAATCCTGTTGGTGTAAGTCAATCAGTCTTCCTAGTTATGTGGCTGCACACGGCTCCGCCAACAGCGGCAGGTAATGCGGGAGACAGATGGCATGACTTTACTATTGAAGTCACAAAACCTGATGGAACCAAAGAAACCAAAGGACCATACACATCTGACCCGACTGGATCAACATATACTCTGTACACGCCCACCCAAACAGGTACATACACATTCGTGTTCAAATATTCCGGACAAAAGGTGTCGCTATATAACCCACTAAATGGGCTGCCAGGCGATGTCAACAGTGTATACATCAATGATACTTTCCTGCCAAGCAGCGCAACAGAGCATCTTACTGTGCAACAAACACCCATAACTGCTGTCGAGGAATATCCGCTTCCAACCACTTACTGGACACGTCCAATATCAGCGGATAACGTCCACTGGTCTGGTATTGCTTCAAACTGGCTGCGCGGAGCCGAAATTGGCGGTTACAACCTTTGGCAAACTGGCTCAGGACCCACTAGTCCTCACATACTCTGGACGAAACCCATAGAGTTTGGAGGAGTTGTCGGAGGCAATTGGCCTCAAATTTCTGGATATAAAAATAGTGCAGTTCCTGATGCTAGCTTCTACCAAGGGGGCTCGTACGAAGGCAGATTCACCAACGCAATAATTTTGGGTGGAAGACTTTACTATGCTGAAACACTCGGGCACTCAAACGTAGGCGGCGGTTACACTTGCGTTGATCTGCTTACTGGCGAAATGATTTGGCATCGAGACGACCTTAACGCTTACCTAAGCACGGCATTCACAAGTTATAATTCAACAACAGCTACTGCTGCGCCATCAATTGCGGCACCATCATTCGGTCAAATCTATGAATACGAATCACCTAACCAACACGGTGGCGTAGGTGGTTTGTTGTGGCAGGCTTCATCTGTCGGCATTGGAGCAGCTGCTGTCACTACATGGCAAGCCTTTGACGCATACACTGGGAAATGGGTATTCAACGAAACAGGAGTAGTCGGAGGCTCCCAAGTATACACTAACAAGGGCGAGATAGTGAACTACGTGCTTAACTACAACACTGCGACAAAAAACGGCTCGCTGGCTTTGTGGAACAACACTGCTGAACAGCAGGGATTGCACTTAAGCTTAGGAACTGGGACTAACGCATGGCAATGGAGACCTGACGGAAAAGCTGTTAACATGAGTAACGCATTCTCATGGAACGTAACGATAACGGCGGACCTAGTTGGAAACGCTGCGCCAGCGATCGTTCAGGTTATCCCTGGAGACATAATACTTGGCAGAAGCAGTGCAGTGTCGCCCGCTGTTGGTGATAAGTTCACTCCAGACCCCTTCACGCTTTGGGCATT
>JBGOXQ010000317.1:0-2834 GCA_041479225.1 Bathyarchaeia archaeon | reverse complement strand
CCTGAATCTTCCCCATAAATATGGAAATCATGCGAGAAGAAAACTCGAACTTCCCGCTTCACATCCGCCGTGTTTGTCACCGTGATTTTCCTGAGGTAGAGATCAGAAAAACTGTAGACGGCATCGTTAACTTCCAATGCAATTCTCAATTTCTTGCTAGAAGCTGAGCAGCGGCTGACAAGGGTTTCTGGCAGGTACTTCATGGAGACATCCCAGTTGTCATCTATCCAAGAGAAGTTTCCGTCAACCCAAACGCCCAACCGAAATACATGGCCAACGGCATGATTCTCCAAACCTACACGCGGGTAAGAGAAATCCCTGATTCCCATTCGTTTGTCAATTGCGATGTTTAAGCGGCCGTTTCCTAACACAATCTCTCTCGGCATATCAAACCTTCCCTAAAAGTACTAGAGCCTTAACTTCTTCAATTTAGTTGCTCAAACGTTACTAATATGTTTGTGTCTCGTCAGTTTGGCGGTCTCTTCTAAGTTTTGTGTCGATAAAAGAAAAAGCATATGCTTAAAAATAGCTTGAAAAGGAAAGGGAGTTTAGAGTTCCTCTGAGGGGAACCCGTATTTCCTCAAGAACTCCCTTGCGTAGGTCGGGTCAAACGAAAGCTCCTTGCTTCGGAGGATGCGTTTATCCAGCCTGTCTAAGGCAACTCGGAATGTGGGTTCTATGCCGAATCCTTCGCTTGAACTGACGAAGAAACCTCGTAAGCCCTTCACGGTTCTCAGTTTTAGACGGCAGTGAACGAGCGGCTGTCCTTTGTGGTTTGTTCCGTGGACTTTCATGTACACGAAGAGGGTTCCAGACTCAAGCAGACTCTTGTATTTCCGCGTGAAAGCGTCGAATTCTCCCATCATAAAGTCCTGTATGCTTTGGTCAATTTCCATGCCTTTCACAGCGAACTGCACTGTAAGTCTTCGGTCTAATTCTTCCATTTGGCTGATGGGTTCCAGGAAATCCAGCTTGGTAACTATGCCTACAAGTTTTTCTTTCGCGATGACTGGTAGGCAGTGAACGTTTTGAGTGTGCATAGTCTTTTCTGCATCTTTCAGAAAGGTTTCAGGCGTAACTGTGATTGCGGGGCTTGTCATTACACCCTTGGCAGCTATGGTTAGCACGTGTGCTTTTTCACCCACAATATCTCCTTTCGTTTGACGTTCTGTGGGTTGAAAGACTGCTTCGATAACGTCTTGCGTACTTACTATCCCCACGAGTTTTCCACCATCCATCACAGGTAAGTGAGAAATATCATGTTCCTTGAAAAGGCTAAGCACCGCGCCAACCGTGCGGTCAGCTTCGATAGTGAAAGGTGCTTTCGTCATTATGTTGCTTATTATATCCTTGCCCCATTCTTGGGCGATGGCGCCGTGGATGATAGCTTCATCAGTAACAATTCCTTTGAGTTTCTCTTTTTCAAAAACTGGAATCTGCCTGACGCCGCTTTGAATCATGAGTTTCGCGGCTTTGCTCAGGGACATGTCAAGATCAACTTTTGGGGCTGACCTCTTTAGTGTTTTGACTTTTGTTGCAACAGGGTCAAGTCTTGCTCGTAGTATCCATCGTCTCGCGATTACACCCGCGTATTTGCCTTTGGCGTCGAGGACCACAAGGGCTGGCGGTATGTCTTTCTTGAAAAGTTCCAGGCACCTGGATAGCGGGTCGTTTTCGTTCACGGTGGCGAAGTCTTTTGAATAAACATCTTTCACAGAAATTGGGCTCATCATAATTGCTAACTCCATCTTTCGTTATTGATAAAGTAGAATTTAAACATTGCAAAACATACCCTGAGATATGAGTGGGATTTCACTTTATCCGTATATGCTTAGAGTGCATTGCCTTCTTGGCGGGGTTGGAGCCTATATTATTGGCCTGATTTATTCTGTATTACTGAAACATGAGATATAGAAAACCTTATATAATATTCTAGAACAAAAATATTTATTTATCATACTCAAGGCTTTAAATATCCCGCGCAAAGTCAATGTGTGAGCAAAGTGTCAGTAAAACCGAATCCGTCCGCGTTCCAAGCATATTCCTATTTGGAGGAATTTATCTACATATGACCTTAGCACAGAAAGAAATGGTTGATGAATTAAAAATTCAGTGGAAGCAACTCTGGCGGGAACGTCTCGACGACAAAGTCAGAGCCGAAGGAATAGCAGTCACTGATTATTCCAAATTATACGTTGAGCAAGGCACCATAATCCACGCCACAAGAGACTACAAGCCCTTAAATTTCAAAGAAATTCTGGAACGCAACAAAGTTGAAAACTCAGAAGACTACATTCAGCCCAGCTCACACGTTGGCGGCTGGACCAAATTTATCAAAACACAAATAAATAACCAAAAGCTGCGGAGAAACACAAGAGCCACAGCCTACTTTGAAGATAAGAAAATTATACTGCAGCCTAAGAAAGGCGGTCGCGGTTGGCTCCACAAATGCTAAAAACCACTTCAAGATGTTTGATGTGCTCATTGACTTCTTTCCTTGATTCCGTGCTAGAAACAGGTTCTGCGGTTTCAGGAGGCGGGTTCAATAACTTACAGAGATAAACTCGACATAATAGCTGACATTCTGACGGTTGCCAGCCAGAGCGCACGAAGAACCCAGATAATGTACCAGGCTAACTTAAGTTACAAAGTATTGCGCAAGTATTTGGATGAAGTCACCAACGCTTCTCTTCTTCGTTTCGAGGATGAACAGAAACTTTATATGCTTACTGGGAAGGGAAAAGAGTTTCTGGTAGCTTACCGAGAATACTTTAAAACCAATAAGACCGTGGAGAAACGCCTCGATGACGTGCGCACACAAAGAAAAGTCTTGG
>JBGOXQ010000316.1:0-2835 GCA_041479225.1 Bathyarchaeia archaeon | reverse complement strand
TCGTAAACTTCAGTTGCATTGGTAAGCTCGGTGGTGGCTATTTCGCTTCCTGCAATTTGCCCTCCGAATGCGTATATCTTGTTTTCGTAAACGGCTAATGCAAAATTAGTTCTTGAAGTGGGCATAGGCGCCTTTGCAGTCCATGCGTTAGTTGCTGGGTCATAGACTTCATTTGCATTAGTAATTTCTGCGTAATATGCCTTGTTTTCATGGATTTGCATGTAACTGCCGCCGAGAGAGTGTATTTTCCCGTTTACGACTGCTACTCCAAAACTGAACCGGGCTGTAGGCATTGATGTTCTTTCAAACCAGCAGTTTCCATTTTCTGATTGAGCCTTGACAAATAAGCTGTTAACCATGAACAAGACGACTAAGCCAAAGACAAGCAATGCAGCGACACGCTTTTTCATGTTCCCACTTCTACCGATAACTGCGGGTAAGTGGCTTTTAGCTCTCCCCAAAGAACAGAATGGTTCTCACAAAGGAACAGCCTTACATATTTAAGGGGCTGACATCGGCAGAGGAAAGTTCAAATCGCAAAGTTCCGTAATTCAAACGTTAGGGTTATTACACCCTGTTATCTTACTGAGGTGCTGGATGAAAATTTGGGCGAGTAGCTCAGGACGGATAGAGCACCAGCCTCCTAAGTTGGGGGTCGTGGGTTCAAATCCCACCCCGCCCGCCATCGTTTTGAACTGGTTAAATTTGCAGAAGATGAAAACAGGTTACAGGTTCTCCGCAAGTTCTGAAGGGTCGATTCTTTTTATTCCTTTGATCTTATCGTACACGTGGTCGGTGCTGAGTATTGTTTTATCTCTAAATATAGCTGTCGCCACATGATAAGCGTCAAACGGAGTGACGTTGTACTCGCTTATCAACAGTGAAGCTGTTAGGCATATCTCAGGGGTTACGGCAATCCATTCTACGTTCTGCAAGTGAGTGAGAATGAGGCTCCGCATAAGAAATTAGACCTGCTCTCCATCTGTAGGCATGGATTTTCCCCAAACTTTGGATTAGTGTTTGAGAAAGATAAATACTCATAAAGTAGCAGGGGGCTAATTCTTTAATTTCCACTTGTGCTCGAATCGGGCTGGTCTTGTTTTTCTTTCAGCAGCAATTGAACAGTGTCCGAGAGTTCTTGCAGGTGTTTCTCCAACGGAGGTGTCAGGGCGTCAAGCCAGTGTTTGGTGTAAAGCAAATACTCCATTCCTTCGGTTGGTTCCACGTTTTCTATCCTAAAAGGAATAATCGGCATGCCTCTGCGTACGGCTTTCTCGACTTCGCGCATAACTTGACCTGACTTATTGGATTCATTAGAAAAAACCAAAACCAAAATTCGGCTGTTGTTAAGTGCACGAACAAGCGCCACTGGATAATCCGCGCCAGCAGGTATGTCACGTGGTGCAATCCAACATCGAATCCTTCGACCTTCCAAGGTAGCACATAAAGCGTCAGCGACATTCTTGTCTCGTGAGGAATAGCTTATAAACACATCGTAGGGCGATTTCTGAGGCTTTTCTCCGGCATTTCCAAGGAATGAGGGATTTCTAACTTCGTTTGCGACCTTGTTTTGTGGCACAATTGCCACTTTCTTCTCTGATTGTCTTTTTCTCCTTCTTAGCGCCAAAAACACCCCAACGCCTGATACAGGAAGCGCAAGTCCAATTATAGCTAACAGGGGCAAAGTATTGCCGCCCATGAATGGTTGATTTGAGTTTGGGGATGTAGATTCTGTTGGCTGCGTATTTGAGGAGGAAGTGATTGCTGGGGTTGGTGTTAAGCCTAATTGCGTGGGCGTTGCGAATACATCGGGTGAAGCGCTTGATGTTCCTTGTGGCGAAGACGAAGCTGGAAGAGTAATTACGTTTGGTTCAAAAACGCGAACATTGTCGTAGTAACTTTTGACTCCGGGATGTCCCGCCCATAACCCTAAAGCATCAATCTGGGAAGTCTCTTGACTGCTTGTGCTGAGATTTGTTCCGTTTAATTGTCCGTTTATCCAGACTGTATAGGTATTTGATGTTCGGTTCAATATTGTCCTGACGTTGTACCAAGTTCCGGGAGTCCAGGTGCCTAAGATAGTTTGGTCTTCTGCCTGAATATTCATTGTGTCATGGTTGAAATAGAGCTCCGCGTAGTATTGTCCCCAGCTTGCTGCTCCTTGATTGACAAACCCGAAATAATTTGTGCGTTCGGGTCCTCCGGTGCCTACCGCGCTTATGAGTATGGACACTTCATAGCCTATTAGGTCCTTGGTGGAGCTGAAATGCTTTTGAACAGCGGCAGACCAGCTTGGGTTTCCCCACAATTGAAGGCTTCTCGTAGGAGAGACTGAGTAACTGTTGACGATAATTTGATCTTGCGAGCCAGTTCCACTATAGACGAGTTCCCACCCGCCGCCTGATGGGAAAGTTCCAACATCGCAGCTTTCAAAATCGTCACTGAATAGTGTTACTTCATTACTCGATGAAGGGTTGGGAGCCACGGAAGAAGAGGGCGTGGGCGATGGTGTTGGAGCTTGCGTTGGAGAAGGAGTAGGCGATGAAGATGCAGGGCTGGGGGTTGGTGAAAATGAAGGCGTCGAAGTACTTGTTGATGCGAGAGTGTGGGAGCTTTTTAAGGTGTAATTGAAAGCGTATGTGCTGCTAGTGATAATTTTAATTAGGTAGTCTCCTGCGGACGTTGCCTTAAAGTTGTAGGCATGATACCCGACAGCTCCTGTGTAGCCACTCGATGAAAGCTCAGTTAAGTTTGGAGCATACACTTCGGTGTAAAAGTTGGCAAAGTTGTCTGAGCTTACACTGATTAATAATAAATCGCCTACGTTCACGCCAT
>JBGOXQ010000315.1:0-2837 GCA_041479225.1 Bathyarchaeia archaeon | reverse complement strand
GGTCGTTCGGCAAATGCTGGCTTATGTCAGGAAAATTTGAAGGCTGCTAGTCCAATAAACATTGTGAAACACAGCTTAAAACACCCAAACCATCGTCTAAATGCGATAGAGAAAGAATGCTCAAGCCGTTTCCCCGTAACTAAGATCACTTAAAAGCATCAGCAGGCCCGAAAAACGATCAAATATGAAAGCTTTGTCTTATGATTATATAAAGTTCGTTGATGTTCGAGAAAATAGACGTATTTTCGCATCAAACCGCCTAAACAATACGAGAAGAAAGCTGTTGGAGATGTTTTGGTGATGCTTTTGTATACACAGCCCACAGGCATGAACTTGGTCACAAAAACCATGCTTCAAACAGTGACTCACCTGCGCCGAGTAGGCTTCTTTCTCCGAGGCTTAGCCAAAGTCTCAGCCATCTTCAGGTCTACGGGTCCTTTAACCTTGAAGAAGGTTTTCAATTCGGGGTCCAGTTCTTTCACAACTAAAGTAGACACGTATCGCACACCGCCCAAATTCTCAACCATAGACTCCAGTTCCAGTTTGTCATCACTTAAAGCAATGCGAGCTGCCTCTAAAGCTGATTTGGTATGGTAGACCGCAAGGAAAGGTTCAATCTGCTCGTCTGGCCATCGAGGGATAACGGCAGTTTTGCCTTGGCAGAGATCGAAAAATAGGTCGATTACGTCAGGGGAGATAAAAGGCGTGTCAGCAGATAAAAGAGCACTGTGTTTTCCCTGTGCAAGCTCAAACCCGGCCATTGCGCCTACGAGAGAGTTCTTGTCTTCATCAACGTTGACGGTAAACTTAACCTCGCCGCCGACGATCCCCGTGTATTCCTCAGCGCGCTCCTGCGAGTCTGTGACAACAATAATTTCATTCACCAGAACCCCCACGGCATCAACGACATGTCTAAGTAATGGTTTGCCATTGAGGATTGGCAATTCTTTGTCTTTTCCGAATGGGCTGGAAAATTCTTCAGCGAGAATAATTGCGGTCCTGTCCACGTGGATTCCTCGGCTAACAAAGGTTTTCACGCGGCATTAAGCCTTTTTGGTGAAGTTTTGGTGATGCTTTTGTATACAAAAGATGTCAGGTAATTCGTTCTCAAAAAAGGAGAAAGAGAAAATTTGGGTTTATCTGACTTCGTTGGCGTCGATTTTCTTTGCCATTTCGACTAGCAGCGTCGAGAACGGATGGTCCGGCTTATCTTGTGCGAAGATGAAGTTGCCTTCCGCCCGAAGAATGTCGCAGAAGCAGGGCACTATGCCAAGCAGCGGAACTTGGTAGACGTTTTTGACTCTTTCATATAGTTCGTCGCGTCGGGTCTTAGAGTTGTAGTCTAGCACTTTGTTTAGGACTATGCCTGTTTTCTTCTCGAACAAGTTGTACAGTTCTTTAAGCATGCGACTTGTACCGTCGACGTCGGACCTGTCGCCTGTAGTAGTGACTGCCACTAGATCAGCGGCTACAATAGCGTTAATAGATGAGTACTGAAGACCTGGGCTAGTGTCAAAAACGATATAGTCGAACTGTTGATCAGCAATGAGCGCATTGCGCAGATGCAGAAGTCTGCCAAGAGCACGCATTTCCCACTTGCGGTCCTTCGCTGACATGTCTCGGATGGCCTCAGTTGCCGGATTGGCGAGGCCTACGAAGAGCTTGCCTTTACCAGGAATCCTACTGCTGATATCTATGAGAACTTTGTCTATGTTGCATGCGTTGTTGAGGTAATCGTTAAACCAGTTTTCCGCCGAGCCTATCTTGAGGATGGCAAAAAGGCTTGGCGCCCTGAAGTCCAAGTCGAATAAGGCAACTTTCTTGCCCAGTTTCGCAAACGTCGCGGCCAAGTTCACGCTAAGAAGTGTCTTTCCAGTTCCGCCCTTGTAAGAGTGAACAGCAATTATCTTTCCCATTTATGCTTCACCCTCGTTTTCCCTATGGGCATAGAAGTAGGCTTTCCTGCCTTGGCGCTCTTTCTTTAGGTAGCCCATCAGCACCAGCTGATTTAGGTAGGCGCTTTCAACTGCTCTTGCCCGGGTTGTTTGCTGAGAGATCTCTTCAGCCGTTGCTCGGCCTGACCTGCACACAGTCATGGCTGTCTTTCGAAGATGGTCTGGCATTGAAAGTAGCGTCATCACGTCTAGCGGCGTGTCCTGCAATGGCTCCATAACGTCTTTTCGGTCGTGCTTTTGCAGTTCAATCATAACCTCGATTTTCTCGTTTAACCGCTCTAGATTTTCTCTTATTTTTTCGAGGATGGCTACGGGCTTTTTCCCGAGGACTTGTTCTTTGCTCAATATCTTCCCTCGATGTGTGCTGTTGTAGGACAGATATACTGTAGCATTTATTAAGTGTTACGAAACATGAGTACTTATTTATGCTTCCACGACTAAAAAATGCCAAAGTGCAACTAACTACAAGAACGGGGAAAAAGTTGAAAGGCGCGATTTGCGCGCCGATTCGTTTAGCCGGTTAATGGCAGGTACGTTTTAAAAAGGTACGGGGGCCTGGTTCCGAGCTTCTTCGACAATGGGGAGAACTTGCTTCAGTTCCCGGAAGTACTTAAGCACGGTTATTCCGCGTTGAGTTACTGCGAAGACCACTCTGCGTTTTCCAATTGTGCGTTCTTCAACTAGGCCCTGCTTTATGAGGAAGTCAAGGTACTCTTTGAGAACGCTGCAGTTGACGTTGGCTTTGTACATGATGTGCGTCAGCTTTAGTGGTCCTCTGTGTGCAAGCACTCTGAGTATGTCGACGTACAGTTCTCGTTTACTGCGTCTCATATGTGTCCGTTTCCGCCCTGTTTGTTTGGATTTCATATATAGCGTTTAGGT
>JBGOXQ010000314.1:0-2854 GCA_041479225.1 Bathyarchaeia archaeon | reverse complement strand
GAATAGCATCTAAGTCTCTTAAATCATTAACCCCAGATTTAGATTCCGAAAATGGACAGTTGTCAACAAAAATGCAAAATCAGACTTCCTATTTTCAAGCAGGTTTTGAACCCGTTTGGGTATGGGGATGGGCAGCCCCATTGCCGAATTTCTTGCGACCGCAAATCTTAAAACGGAATCGAGACTAAACCTGACTGGGGGAGAATTGTGGTTTACTGTAGCAAATGTGGCACTCAAAACCCAGATGATGCGAAGGTGTGCTCCAATTGTGGTGCACCCCTCTATACCGTAGGTCAAAAGTATCCAGGAAGCGAACGAGAACACTACAGGCGAATGGAAGGGGAATGCTTCGGCTTGCCCAACGGCGGCATGATTGCGGGCTTAGTTTTCAGCATAATAATCATAGTTGTCGGCTTGGGCTTGTTTCTGCAAGCTAACGGGTACATCACCAACTTCTGGTCCATCTTCTGGCCCTTCATCATAATTATCTTCGGTATTCTAGTCCTGCTAGGCGCGATTTACGGACGACGAAGATACGCCGAAACCCATCGCTAATGAAAACACGACCGACACATCTGGCAGATTCGTCTGTTGTTCCATTCAGAAAGCAGAATTCTCAGCCAGAGCATAAATGCGATCAAGCCGACCGCGTAAAGATCAACCAGCACACTTTCGCCCACCATATCTGTCTCAACCAAAGTCACAAACGATCCAACAACAAAAACCACGTTCACAATCACCTTGGCATAGCCTGCAAACTTGATTTGAGCCAACCCCAAAAACATCCAAATCTCTCCCAAAGCAAGCAGCCAAACGCTTCCCCAAGCTATGTTTAAATCAACAAAAAAATATGCGACAGCTCCAATCAAAGCAATTACGGCTCCGATCAACAAGCCACCGCAAGCTGCACAAATTGCTCGTCCCCGAACCATTATTCTACTACCCGAGTAGTTTTGGCAGTCAGGGTGATGACCTCTAATCTGTATAGGAATGGAGGGTTTGTTTGCTTGTGGGAGTGGATTCTGGGATTTTCGGAACATACTCGTGCACTTCGTTGGATAGAATATGGCTGAAATCCCCAATGTACAGATGGCGATGTATAGGGCGCCAACCAGACTATGATAAGAAGTGATTTGAAAGTTTCCCCCGTTGGGCCGCAGAATCAGAATAGGAATGAACGCAAGCCCAACAATCGACACCACTATTAGGAACGCCACGAAAATGGTCGAATACCAAGCATTTTCCATTTTATCAGCTAAAACAGCGACTTCACCTTCCCCAATACGCCGCTAAAGGCCATGTGCCAGAAAACGTTCCGCTTTAACTTGTTCTTCGAGAAAAGTCCATCGAATCGTCGGCTCCACGACCCATAGAAGTCGCGGTAGCACCCATACAACTCCTCCTGCACCTCACGAGTCGAAAGCGTCTCCGTAGGCATAATGGCATGAATCATATCATAATGCGACCAATTCCGATCCATAATCCAGCCGTTCCGTTCCGCTTCTGCATAAACTTCTGTGCCTGGAAACGGTGTCAGAATTCCAAACATAACTAGGTCTGGGTCCAAGTCATTGGCAAACTCCTTAAGCTGGTCTATGGTTTGGTGGGTGTCTTTGCGGTTGCCAATGATGATCATGGCGTGGGCGAAAATGCCGTTGTCCTTCAGCAGTCGCACCGCGACCTTGGCGTCCGCAGGGGTTATGCCTTTTCTGTAGCTCTCGAGTGTCTGAGGATTCGAATTCTCAACGCCTAGCAAAACCCAATTCAATCCTGATTTGCGCAAACGAGGCAAAATTTCTTTGTTGCGAATGATGTCATCGCACCTAGCCTGAACAAACCATAAAACATCTTCAGGTAACTGCCTTGAAATAATCTCTTCAGCAATTTCTACTGACCTTTGCCCTGTCCCAAAATTGTCGTCAGTCAGCCAAATGAACTTGCTGCCAAACTCGTGATTGCAGAAAGCCATCTCATCAGCTATCCGCTTTGCAGACTTTACTCGCCAACACGCTTGCCAATGCCGCCATTGGGTACAGAACGTGCACTGGTGGCTGCAGCCCCGAGCGCCTTCGATGAGAGCATATGGGTTGTTTTCGCCGCCCATGACCGTGAAGTGGTATTTGAGCATGTTGGCTTTGACGAGGTGATAGCCAGGGAAGGGTAGGTCCTCGAGATTCTCGATTAAAGGACGCATCACGTTATGAATAATTTTGTCGCCTTGCCTGTAGGAGATGCCTTGGATATTGCCAAAGCTGGCTTTCATTTGGTATGTTTTGATGAGTTCAGTGAAGGTTTGCTCGCCCTCTCCCCGCACGATGACGTCAATTTCAGGGTACTGCTGAAGGCTATCTAATGCAGTGGCAGAGAAATGTTGACCACCAGTAACGGTAAGGACGCTGCGAACCACACGTTTTGCAGTTTCAAGTGTTTTCGCTACAGCATACGTATTGCAGGTAGCCAGTGAGGCGCAAGCCACTACGTCAGGCTTAGACGCTGCTATGCGTTGCTCCATGTTTTTCCAGTCAACTTTTTCAGCGTTGCAATCAAGTACTTCCAGCTGCATGTCGCCCATTTGTTTTTCCAAATATGCGGCAAGTTGAATAATGCCGTAGGGCGGCGGCAGGTATTCTCCCATAACAAAAAATATGTCCTTCGGTGGCTCGACAAACAGGACTCTCAAATGCAAACCTTCTAAGCCACTGTTATCTCATTGCGCTTATTAGACTGCCGTTGTTCACCCGTCGCCAAGCTTAGTCTAGGCTTGTAGCCTCGGGCGCTATAGACGAGAGTTCAAATCCGGCCAGCCCCACCATTAAAGGTTTTAAATCGTTTTAGGTTCAAGGACAAAGGGTCG
>JBGOXQ010000313.1:0-2868 GCA_041479225.1 Bathyarchaeia archaeon | reverse complement strand
TGCGGCAGGTCTGCGACGAAAAAAACGTTCTGCTAATGTTTGATGAGGTGCAGACGGGTTTCGGTCGCACGGGCAAACTGTTTGCGTGTCAGCACTGGGACGTTACACCTGATGTTATGTGTCTCGCGAAGCCTTTCGCAGGCGGCTTACCTATTGGCATAACGGTGGCTAAGGAAAACGTCATGTCTGCACTGAGACTTGGCGAGCATTCCACAACGTTCAGCGGCGGACCGTTGGTTTGCGCTGCAGGATGCGCTGCCATAGACGCATTAGTGCAGGAGAATCTTACTGAGCGGGCAGTCAACATGGGCAAGTACTTCAAGTCTCGGCTGGAAGAGCTGCAGGGCAAGCACAAGATAATCAAGGAAGTCCGCGGGATGGGCCTTATGCTCGGAGTAGAACTGCGTTTCGACGTTCTTAATATTGTGCTCAAGTGTGCCGACCGAGGTGTGCTCATCTTAGACGCAGGAAGAAACGTGCTTCGGTTCCTGCCGCCACTAGTCATCACGAAGGAGCAGATTGACAAAGCCATAGCCGTTCTCGACATGGCGTTGGAGGAAGAAGAAAATGCAAGAGCAAGCAGTACGCCTTCTAACTAACCTGCTGGGCATTTACAGCCCCAGCGGCAAAGAAGAAGACATAGGTAACTTCCTCGCCAGCGAGATGAAGAAGCTCGGCTTCCAAGTCGGCAGAGACGCCATCGGCAACGTCATAGGCGTAGTGGGCGAAGGTGAGCCAACAATTTTTCTGTGTGGTCACATGGATACAGTTGCCGGTCACTTGCCACTGCGTGTCGAAGAAGGTAAAATCTACGCCCGAGGCGCAGTCGACGCAAAGGGTCCGCTAGCCGCGATGGTTATGGCAGCCGCAGAAGCTGCTAAGGAACCTACGTTCAAGGGCAAGATTCTCATAGCCAGCGTCGTCGAGGAAGAAGCAACCAGCCGAGGAGTCAAACACCTGATTACACAGGGCATCAAAGCAGACTTTGCCATCTTCGGCGAACCCAGTGGCGTCGAAAACGTAACCATAGGCTACAAGGGTCAAATTCAAATCAAAATCGTCTGCAAAACCGAGACGGGTCATGCTTCCACACCATGGCTTTACGAGAATGCACTTGAGAAAGCTTTTGAGCTGTGGGGACAAATAAGAAACGCTTCCACTTATCCTTCTCTGGACCCGTCTGAAAGCCCCTTCAACGCCGTTACAGCATGCCTGGTCAGAATCGCTGGTGGCAGAGCCACGTCCGTTGTACCTTTTGAAGCGGAGATGAACCTTGACGTCCGAGTGCCAATCCAGTTCACAACGGCTCAGGTCTACGAACAGATCACAAAGATCATAGGAAAGTACCAAGCTGCTAACCCAAAGGTCACAGTAACCGCGATGGTTCTGGACACTGTTGAACCGTTTGAGGTGGATAAGGCTTCACCGCTTGTACATGTGATGTCGTCCTCGATTCGGAAGGTGCTGAACAAGCCTGCGACGTTGCTGCGGAAAACTGGCACAGGCGACATGAACATTCTCGGCAAAGCAATGAACCTGCCCATAGTCACTTATGGACCAGGCGACAGCCACTTTGATCACACGCTGGATGAGCACATCGTCATCAGCGAGTACATGGATAGCATCCAAGTCTTCAAAGAGACCCTACTGAAACTCTCTGAGCTGTACAACAACAAAAATGGCGCAAATGGAAATGGAGGCCCGCAGACATAGCCTTTTCTTCAAATTCTCCTTTTTCGGCGGTTAATTCTGTTTCTTCAACGTCGATTGTGCTTTTATGAGTCTGCTTGTGGCTAACTCTGCCAGAACTGCCAAATCTTCAGTTGGCAGAAAGTGGCCTGCGGATTCATCGAAAAGAACACTTGCGGTTGCGGGAAACTCGGTTTTTGCCCACACGATGTAAACGATAGGGATGCCTTCTAAAGCAGGAATCTCCACAGAAGCATCGCCTAAAGTGAGCTGTTTGCTCTTCAAGGGTTTTGCAGCTTCTACAAGTTCCTGCGGGTTTTCCCCGAAAGCCTCCGCTATAGGATTCACAACGCGTTGCAGGAAAGCTCGTTCGTAAGCGTATCCGCCTGGCAAGTCCTTGAACTTCACCAGCTTCTCCTTCCTTAAAGTTGGTTTAGCCAAAATATAGTGAGTAAGTAGGGTTGTCCAAACTTGAACTTCCATTTCGCTGTGATGCACTTCCTGGCTGAGCAGGTCATCTATTTTTCCCGTCTCCAAGTCTAAGGCGTAACCTAACCATTCATACTTGAAGCCTTTCTCTACTTTCAACAGGGAGCAGAGAAGTTCAAGTTGGTCTTTATGAATTTTCAGCTTCATGACTTCTTATCTCCAAGCAAACTGCTCTTGAGGAAAAGATTCTCCCTTCTAACTCTGAAACTATATTGTAAGAAGACAAATAAGAAATGTTCGGATTAGATTTTGTCCAGTTTGAACGCTTCATGGATGGCGCGGACCACTGCGGCTCCGTCTTTCTCTTTAACCACGAACGAAATGTTCAGTTCTGAGCTGCCTTGTGCTATCATGCGGATGTTTATACCTGCGTCAGCAACGGTCGAGAAGATTTTTGAAGCCACACCCCGAGTGCCCTTCATGTTGGCACCCATCACAGCCACAACCGCTACATCATCTTCCGCGGTAACTTCACTAACTAAGCCTCCGCCCAAGAACGCTATTTCCAGCGTGCTGAGTGCTCTGCCCACGGAGCCTCTGCGAATCACAACTGAGATGTTGGCTTCTGAGATGGCGGTGGATATCATCATGATGTTGATGTTGTTCTTGCCCAGCACATCGAAGACTTTTGCGTAGCTTCCAGGTGCGCCAACCATGCCTGCACCGTTTACATTGACCATGGCGACGTCT
>JBGOXQ010000312.1:0-2871 GCA_041479225.1 Bathyarchaeia archaeon | reverse complement strand
TAGGGGGAATCATCATTGACTGCATCGACTCGATAGTCGAACAAATTGCTAAATTGTTGGACCGAAATAGACGCATTGAATAATCTGTGATATGGTTCAGCATCTTCTTGCACATAGGGAACATAAAAAGGCGAATAGGATTGCCCAAGACCTAATGTCTCGTTTTGAAACAGTTCCGCTTCGCTTTGGCTGAAGGGTGTTTTCTTTAAGACAAAGAGGCACCCAACATTCCCTGAGCTTGTTTCAAACATTACTACAGCGATATGTTTTCCAACTTCGGATGCATTTTCGCCCATCGCTGTGAGCGCTTCTGTAGCTGTAGAAATAAGTCTTGGGACCTCGAAGTTCCACCTCACCATTACTAGAAGGCCACTGTCAGTTAGGTGATTGATATAATCTGCGAAAGCTTCTTTTGTATAGAGGTAATTTTCTGAAAGCGTGTAGCTTCCAGAGGAGACTGCTGCCCAAGAATCTACTAGGGTTAGTGTTATCATGTCAAATTTGTAACTTGAGCTTTGGATGAAGCTTCTGCCTTCATCTATGTGCAATTCGACCTTTGGGTTTTCATATGCGCTTACGGTTTGCTGCCTATAGTGTTCTACGGCTTTTATCACTAGAGGATTTAGTTCAACTGCAGTCACTTTTGAGCTGTTGCCTGCTAACGCGATTAATACGTCTCTTCCGCCTCCAGAACCAATAACTAGGGATAATGGATTTTTCAAAGTTGTATGGCAGATACTCTGCTGTTTGCTTTAAGTATTCCAAGCTTTCAGTTTTTCCATCCCACTTGAGTAAGTCAGTGGAAGCGCCTGCGTCTATGTATATTACCGATTGAAGTGCGCCTTCAAACCCTTCAAGAGCATCGACTCTCGAAAAAGAGTTCCACTGGCTGAACCCGATGCTTAAATTGGAGTTACTCTTGAGAAGCTCAAAAAGCGGTTTTTTCCCAGAGTTTGAGACAGTAAGGAAATTCGTTTGCGTATTAGCGGCAAAGAAAGATACTGTGAAAACAAGGAAGACCAGACTCAGAGCGAGTAGTTTTCGTTTGTTCATAAGAGAGACAACTAGAACAAGAGATATTGAGGCAATAGTTCCTAACAGGAGTATTGTTGATTCTGCTCCCAGAAGATTCAAAACTGGTTCCAACAATAAGCAGCCGAGAGCGGCTCCAACAAGATCCGCTATGTACACCTTGTTTGCTGTGCCTCCAAGGGCAGTGTAAAAGTAAGCCATGCAGAAACCTGCGAGAAAGAATGGAATTAGAGAAAGTGCATAGCATAGGATGATCTGGTCCAGTGAGAAACCAATTTGTTGAACCGCGATGAGATATAGCGGCATCGAAATCGAATATGCTGCCAGAAAAACTAGCACAACGTTACTTTTTATAACATGGTGACTCTGTTTGAAAAAGTAGAGTACGAGACCACCGAGCCCCCATCCTAGAAGGGCAATGGATATTGCCACAAACGCATAGTGATAGAACAAAGTGACTGAGAAGATTCTGGTTAGAGTAACCTGCAGGGTTAATCCTGTTAGCGAAATTAAAAAAACGACCAGAAGAATCACATATTTCCTAATTCTACTTCCAGAAGGCGCAACATCTGGCGCTTCATAGCTCAATATTTATGGACCGCCTCTCCCCTCTGGAAATTTCCATGAAGCCAAATACTTTCGCTTATATTATTTAACACTTGCGTTTTATAACGCGCGCATAATCAACGCTTCAACCTTCGCGCCAACTTATACAGTCGCTCTCGTCGCTTGCGCTCCGCCTCGCACGTTCCAGACGTGCACATTGCACGAAAAGCGCATGCATAGTACGCTAATGAACCTGAAAAATACAAACAAGGACTTATTGTTTGGTTGCTATACAGAGGTAACTTCTAGGTTGGTCTTCAAAGTATTTAACGGTGAAGCCGCTGCTTCTGAGCAGCCTTATCATCGCTGTTTTTGAAGGTAAACTATCATGAGCAATAATCGAAGCTTCCTTACGATGCAACTCAGTTAGTTCCTTACCGCCTAGTGCATGAGCAATCATTAACTTGCAATTTACTTTTAGGACTTTGTTTATTCTGGTTAACGCTTTCTCCTTGTTTGTGATGTGGGGAAACATTCCAAAGCAAGTGACAGCATCAAAAAACCCTGATTGAAAATCAAGCTCTTCAACATTCCCAAGTTCAATCCTAACGTTCGACAAATCAGCGTATTTTCGACTACACTCTTGAACCATTTTCTCGGCAAAGTCAACAGCTACAACTAGTCCTGAAGACCCAACAGCTTTGGATAAGGTTGGAATAAGGATTCCTGTACCTGTTCCCACATCTAGCACTTTCTGTCCACTTACAAGTTGAAACTTAGAAACTATCACTCGCAAGAAATCATCGGTAACCGTGTTAGCGAATTTGGAATCCCAATCACACGCCAACTCGTTGAAGAATGCTTTGCGGTCAAACTCTTCTTGCTTCAAGGGTTTAAACAACCACCATGTTTTCAACTACTTATTCGCTAGTCGTCTAACATTAGCTCGCTCTAAACCAGCAACAATGGGCAACGTGACAGCTATTGTCAAGATTCCACCAACAAGATGCCATCCACCCCAAATAGTCAAAGCAAACTGCACTCCATTGCTCATAAACAATATTCCGATGACTACTCCAGCAAGATAAGCTGAGAGCATTGTTGCTAAAGCTGAAATTCCTAAACCTTTAAGTGAGTTGTGGATTTTGTGGTGGTTTGCTATCAATAAGATATCGAACAGTATTGCTGAAACCGCGAATCCAATTATAAGTGGTGGAGCGCCTAGCAATATTGCTATTGCTGACCCAACGAAGGCGACAGCGATACTTGTGCCGAACCGACCTGTTATCCATG
>JBGOXQ010000311.1:0-2871 GCA_041479225.1 Bathyarchaeia archaeon | reverse complement strand
CCAGCCTAAAAAGCTACTTAAACCGCTTCCCCGCCCGCCAGTACGTGTTGAAATCTGAAGACAAAGAACTTTTCCTGCGGTTTGCCGCGTGCTTCGGGCAGTTCCTCATGGCACATGATGCCCAATTCAGCTACAAGCAGATGCCCATCAAACTTTACGAGTTGACCCGCTACAGTTTCAGACGGGAGAAAAGCGGCGAAGTCGTCGGTTTAAAGCGCCTCCGAGCGTTCACCATGCCTGACTGCCATGCGTTCTGCGCGGATTTGGAGCAGGCGAAGAAAGAGTTTATGACACGATTTGCCATATGCATAGATATCTTGAGTAACATCGGCTTAAACAAAGACGACTACGAAATCGCCATGCGATTCACCAAGAGCTTCTATGACGAAAACAAAGACTTTCTGGCGGAGCTGGCAACGAGTTTCGGCAAACCCATGCTGGCTGAAGTGTGGAACGAACGGTTCTTCTACTTCATCCTCAAATGGGACCTGAACTTCGTAGACAACCAAGACAAAGCCGCCGCATTGTCTACTGATCAGATCGATGTTGAAAACGCGAAGCGCTACGAAATAACTTTCGTTGATGAGAAAGGGGAAAAGCAGTACCCGCTGATTCTGCACTGTTCGCCAAGTGGTGCCATTGAAAGAGACATCTACGCGTTGTTGGAGAAGGCTTACCGCGAGCAGATGGCTGGGAAAGCGCCGATGCTGCCGTTGTGGCTATCACCTACGCAGGTGAGGTTGATTCCGATTTCTGAGAAGTATATGGATAAAATTGAGGAAATCGCAAAGCAGCTTGAAAACCAATGCATCCGCGTGGACATTGACGACACTTCAGCGACGTTGCAGAGGAAAATCCGCGAAGCCGAACAAGAATGGGTACCTTATATCGTAGTCATCGGCGAGAAAGAAGTGGAATCAGGAAACCTCTCAGTCAGAGACCGCGAACTTAAGGGTGCACAGTCGAACCTGTCCGTGGACGAGTTACTGGATAAAATCATGGTGAAAATAGCGGGCAAGCCCCTTAAACCGTTGCCTTTGCCGCGGAGTCTTTCAAAGAGACCGCAGTTCCACGGATGACAAGTGAATTATATAATTCGCATGCAAAAGCTATATCAAATCATACCGCAATATGAACGACCAAGTCAGAGGGAAATCTATGGAAACCGAACTGCAAATCTACATAGATGGCGCATATTATCCGAAATCTCAGGCGAAAATAAGCGTTTATGACCACGGCTTCCTCTACGGAGATGGCGTTTTCGAAGGTATCCGCGTCTATAACGGCGTGGTCTTCAAACTTAGAGAACATGTGCAAAGGCTTTTTGATTCAGCGCACGCGATGATGCTGAAAATTCCGATGACCCAAGAGCAGATAGTGCAAGCAGTAGTGGAAACCTGCCGAAAAAACAATCTGAAAGAATCCTATGTACGATTAATTGTTACTCGTGGGGTAGGCGACTTGGGCTTGGACCCGCGGAAATGCTCCATGGCAACAGTCATAGTAATAGCTGACCACATCGTGCTGCATGAAGGCGAAGCCAAAACCAAAGGCATCACCACCCTGGTCTCCTGGGTAAGACGAAACCCAGTTGACGGCTCTTCACATGAGGCAAAATCACTCAACTACCTCAACAGCATAATGGCAAAAATCGAAGCCAACATGAGCGGTGCAGACGAAGCCATATGCCTTGCCCCAACAGGATGCGTAGCGGAAGGGGTAGGCGAAAATATTTTCCTCGTCAAAAACGGAAAAATCTCAACACCGCCCACATCAACAGGCGCCCTAGAAGGCATCACCGGCAAAGCAATTAGAGAACTCGCTAAGAAACTCGGTTACGAAGTCACTGAAAAAAACCTCACAATGTTCATGCTGTTCAACGCGGACGAGTTGTTCTTCACGGGAACCGCAGCAGAGATCGTTCCCATTCGCGAGGTGAACTGGCGAACCATAGGCAGCGGCGTTGCAGGTCCAGTTACAGCGAAGTTGATGGCTGAATTCAAGAAAATAACCAGCGACCCGAAGCACGGAGTAAAAATCTACTCCTAAACGCTTCAATCCGCTTTTTATTTCTGTTTCTTTTTCATGAACCGTTCCATAGCGTTAAACGCTTCTTCCAGCATCTTAATGGGCGGCAGAAAGACTGCTCTGGCGTGGCCTGCACCGTAAACTGGGTCAAAGCCTGAACCGTTCACGATCAGGACGCCTGTTTCTCTGAGGAGTTCGAGGACGAATTGCATGTCGGTTTTCCATGTTGAGCCGACGCCGTGGATTTTGGGGAATATGTAGAATGCGCCTTCAGGTTTGGTGCAGCTTACGCCTTGCATTTCGTTGAGGCGTTTCCACGCGTAGTCCCTTCTTTGCCTAAGGTTTTCCACGACCACTTTGATGTGGTCTTGGGGTCCATCCAGCGCGGCTACTCCTGCTTTCTGGACAGGCGTGTTGGCGCATAAGCGTATGCGGCATTGCTTCTCTACGGCTTCCTTTAGCTCGTCTAGCTGGTTGTCTTTGGCTTTGAAGTAGATGTAGCCGAGTCTCCAGCCCGTCATCTGGTAAGCCTTGGAGAACCCGTTCAAACCCACCACCGGCGTGTCCTTAGCTAGGTAGGCTGTGCTCGCAAAATCTTCCGAATAGGTTATCTGGTCGTAAATCTCATCTGAAACCACCAACAGGTCATGCTCGGCGGCTACGTCCAGCATCTGCTTCACAACTTTCTTCCCGTAAAGCGCGCCCGTAGGGTTATTCGGGTTAGTTATGACTATGGCGCGGGTTTTGTCGGTTATTTTGCTCCGCAAATCATCAACGTCTGGTAACCACCTGTCTTCCTCAACCGTTTTGTAAGCCACAGGTGTGCCTTTGAAGAACTTTGTG
>JBGOXQ010000310.1:0-2871 GCA_041479225.1 Bathyarchaeia archaeon | reverse complement strand
GGTCCGGCAGGATCAACCGGAGTTTTGACACTCCGATGATTTGTCGGCACTACTATGTTTATTTATGGTACGTTTTCGCTTAATTTTTTAAGCATTTTGCTTTTTGCTGGATATGGAGGGAGAACTATTCCACAAACGTCAAAGCCCATTTCAGACCAAACTGAGCAATTAGTTGGGTCCACATGTGTGTCCCCGCAACTGGAGGCCAATCACCGCATTCCTGTAAGGCAGACGCCGTTTCGGTTGGTGTTGAGCCGCCGCCATTGTTGATAATTGCGGGGTAGCTGATTTAGCTAAGTTAGTTCAGATGTGCTTTCAGCTAATATAAACATTGTGTCTTGGGAGAATTAAACGTTGCTTTGATGTGTTTGGTTGGAAGTTTGGAACTATTGAAAACACAAAACGAAAACTTTCAGTAACTTTTAGTACTTTTTTTGTTTTTTGTGCTTCTCTGTGTGTTTACTTGGTGTATTCGGAGAGGGTTGATTGTTTGGGTTTTGTTTTTCTGGTTTGTTTTTCTTTTTCTGATAGTAGTCCGAGTTTTTCGATGAGGTATTGGCAGTTTTCAGGTGCGTATCCGTGGAAGTGGTTGTTGAAGTAGCCATATATGCGCTTCACTTTCTTTGCTGTCTCTTCCACTTTTGGAACCCATGGGGCTAGTTCATTTTCCGCGTAGTTGTAGTCGAACCAGATTTTTTCTCCTCTTCCATGCCACCTAAAATAGGCAAAATCGTTGCTGGTTATGTGCACTTCAGGAGGCAGCAGCGGTTCGTCCACATTAGTGTAGGCTACTTCGTACTTCTGCAAGAGTTGCCAGGTTTCGTCTCGCATCCAAGACACATTGCGGAACTCGATGGCGTATTTGAAGATGGGGTCTATCAGTTGAAAGAATGATTCGAGATTTTCGGGGTTGTATGTGTAGCGTGGTGGGAGCTGGATGAGTAGGCAGCCTAGTTTGCCGCCTAGCTGCAAAGGGCGCAATAAGTCGAAGAATTCTGTTAGGTCTGCTTTGATGTTCCCTTTTAAGCCGAGTTTCTTGTCATGTGTTATTAGCTTGGGTATTTTTGCTGTGAAAATAAAGTCTGAAGGAGAGTATTTTAGCCAGCCCATGACGGTGCCTTTTGTGGGGTTTCTGTAGAAGGTGGAGTCTATTTCTGCTGTCTTGAAAACTTGGCTGTAGGCGCATAGTTTTCTTTTTTCGCCTTTCGCGTAGAATGTGCCTTCCCATTCTTTGTAGCTCCAGCCTGAGGTTCCGAGGAGTATGTTTTTGCTGCTCATTTGATTGTCTCCAGTGCTTGGGTGACTTCGTCTACGTTATCGTAGTTTTTATCGGGTAATTTGGAGAGAATTTCCGCTAAATGCACACGTTTATCCTGTGTCAAGTCAACTACTTTCCAACCTTGTGAGGAGACAAGCGTGCTTTTTGATGCGGGAAAATGGACATCTTCAGACAACACTGCTCGAACTGAATCTGCACCTGTGAAAGAGGTTACAGGCATGAATCTGCCAGTTTTCTTGTACATCAAGAATCTTGCGGCATCGATGTGCATTCTTGCTCCGTGGTAAGATAAAGCGACTTTTTTTGTGCCGTTTGCCATGCCTTCAAGAACTTTGCGGTCTATGTCTACTAGTTCTTCGTCGATGAATTGATATAGGTTTTTTTGTCCCTTGCCGAATAAGCGAGAGTAAATCGTGTCTGACGCGTAGCCTGGCGACTGTTTGAAAAGGTCAACAGCATTTACTATGTTTAGTTCCTGCATTAGGTTGATTGCTTGAGTTGTCACTGGAGCCCGCATCTCCCAGACCAGGCGAACACCTTTGAAGTTAACGGAAGAGAAAAGCGTTTTTGCATCCTTCAATGCCTCTTCGTTAATGACATAACTTGCTGGAGTCTCGAGCACAAGAAAAGGAGCTTTCAAAATTTCACAGTAAATTATCATCTTAGCAAGAACAGCATACGCTTCATCAACTGGTTTCAGCCCAATCCTGTGAGTTAGGTCTTGGTGGCAGCGCACAGCGAAAGTGAAGTCTTTCGGCACTGTTCTGCGCCATTGCTCAACCGTGCGCAGGTCCGGATACTCGTAAAAAGTATAGTTCACTTCCACAAAGTTGAATATCTCGGAATATGCCTTAAGCGAAGGCTTGTTTGGTACCTTAAAGTAAGCCCATCCACCTGTACCGACGAGATATTTAGCCAAGTCGTCAGCCTCTAATAGTGATTTCTCAGCCACAAAGATTAACTTATTTTGTTAGTCCAAAGATTAGATTGCTATTCTTCAGCAAAGTAGTCCAAATCTATCTTCTTTATCGTATAACTTGTTATTTCTGAAACACCTACATTTTGTTCAATCATCAAATCAGCCAATCTTTGGCCATCGATTAAAACAATCTTCGGAGTATCTATTTTGGTTGCATAATCAAGAGCGTCACTTGAGAAAACAGAAGTAGTTATGAAAATCCCTTTATTTGCTCCTTGACCCTTGAGAGCTCCAACAAATTTGTGTATTTCGGGGCGTCCAATTGTTCCTTCCCATCTTTTTGCTTGAAGATATATCGTGTCCAATCCAAGTCTGTCTTCCTTTATTATGCCATCTATACCTTGATCCCCACTTTGCCCAATTGCTTGTCCAGCGTCTTTTCTGGAGCCGCCGTAACCCATTCGTACTAATAGCTCAACTACAACCTTTTCAAAAAAGTGCGGAGAGGACTTCTTGATTTCTCTCAGCAAATCTTCAGAAAGTTCAGATTTAATTCTTTGATGGGCTTCCTCCAGCAGTTCTATTGGATTCAACGACTCAGTAATCTTCTTCTGAGCGACAGAAGTTATTTTAGCTCTTTCGGGAGCCTTAAACTTCAAGAATTCTGGGAATT
>JBGOXQ010000309.1:0-2871 GCA_041479225.1 Bathyarchaeia archaeon | reverse complement strand
CGCCCAAATAGAATTAGAACTGGGAATACCCGTAGACCTAGTGGACATAGCAAAAGTTCCAGCATCCCTCAAAGAAAACATACTCAAAAAAGGCACCCAAATAAAAACCCAACAAAAACAATAGCTGCTCTGAAACTCCTACCCCCTCCTTTATATAAAGCCTGAAATGCAGGGTGAACTGTGGTATTTTTCCAGTTTTTCCCTGATTCTTCTTGATACGCGAATAGTGATGAGGCTCGTCTTCTTACACCGCAGGTATTACAGAATCTAATACAACCTTGTAAAACTGATGCAACTGAAGAGGTGGTGCAATCTTTACTCGCGTAAACCTGCTTCTTTCTTCACTTAGTTCAGCGCGCAATATTGGCATCTGAGGTTTAGAAAATTTATTGCTGACTTTCAGAAGTGATTTTGACCCATATTACGTGGTTTGCTGAATATTGGTCGTTTGAGCCTTCGGTTTTTTTCAGAACGCTTGTCCTATAATCTCCTGCCCAGCAGCCAATAAAATCATAAAGCATGAAGTCAGAAAACCTTCTTGAACAGGGCATGACTTGCGGCGAATAAAGCGAAGTTTTGTTCTCAGTTGCTTTGGAAATTGAAATTACAGAAGTTGCTGGCAAGATTCTGATGCCGAAACCATGTAATGGATTGTAAAGAATGTAAAAAGAACTGCTTGTAAGATTTCGCAGTTTCTTTGCTTGTGGAATATCAATTCTCCAGTGATTTTCAAAAAGTATCCCACCTTCAGGAACCGATCTGCTCTGCATTTTCTTAGCCTGCAACAGGATGGTTTTTTTGAACTCATTTCGCCCGGGCACCTTAACGTCAAGAACAAATGCTAGATCCGCGCCCCATTTTTTCTCGCTGCGATTAACTGTAACATCCTTGTAATATAATTTCACAAACACTGGAGCCGTAGTAACCATTTTGCTCCAAGCCGAGAGGACGTTGTTAATAGAAGCAGTCTCCTTGATCAGAACCTGGACGAATGCTCCAGTCAACCGCTCCTCATCGCTTAGAGCGTTTACCTCAAAAAAAGTTGAAAAAATCTGATCAACTCGATCAAATGCAGCTAAAAGAACACTTTCTACAGCGGGATCAATAATCCATGTCGATTTCACACATACCACTCCTAAGTAACTTTGCAGCTAATTTTGTTTAAAACACTTTTGTTAGTTGCCAAAAAAGTCAAAAGCGTAAAGCTACTGATAAGGTGTTATGTCAGACGAACTAAGCAATAAATCTAAAGAATATTGTGCGATTGCTTTACAAAGCATTAAGCAAATACTAAAAGAGTTTGTAGCAACTCCATCATGCTTCTTCAGTGAAAGTGATGTAAAATGCCGTTTGTCCAACATTTTTTTCCAGCATAAAGAGATTAACATTCCAAAAGAAACGATGGATAAACAATTAACATATCCACTTCATACGGAAGTATCGTACTTTGACGACAACAGCAAACTACTTTTCCATGTCGATTTATCCGCTGTAGATGTAGGATTTACTGACATGCAAAGCCAAGCGAGAAGAGGCAGAATCAGATTAGCGAAAGGATACTGTGCAAACGTATGCTACTTTGCAATTGAACTCAAACTGAACAAACATTACAACAAACCCAAAATGTTAAAAGATTGGACTGCTGACATGGTGAAGCTTGCCAGCATAAAAACGAGAAATCCGTATTTGATATGCTTTAGTATTCTTTTTGACAAAAAAGCCAACAAACTTTCTGAAAAAGAATTTGAGGAAATACTTAACAAATATGGACAAATTAGAATATTATATGCGAATACAGATGGTCAAATTCACTTAAACTTTTGAGACCAATTAAAAACAATTCTTCAGGAAGTAAACAAAAATGCTGACAGGTTATTGAAATTGAAGGGTACCAAGTTGAGCCTTTTGAGACTACACTAATAGTTGGGGGGTACCAAGTCAAAGATGTTTTTCTGCTGGGTGTTCGCTGAAGCTTTATGCGTTAGAATCCCCTTAGCCTATGTTGTATGAGAGCGAAGGTTGCCGTTGCCACAGTTCAGGGAAAAAACTATGTCCCTTTTTGTGTAGGTTGAACCGTAATTTCTTTGGTTGGGTCTTTTGCAAAGAAAAAGAGGATAGCAACTCCAACAATGGTCATGCTTCCAAGCGCAAGTCCTATAGCTCCGTATACTCCACCGGTCAAGGCGAGAAGTGTTCCTCCAACAGCTGGCGCAATGGCGTTTCCTACGTTGTTGAAAACGCTATTTAGCGACATCACAGTGCCGCGGGATTTTGGAACCTGATCAATAACAAGACATGCAAACGAAGTAATTGCAGTAGCGGTAAACCATACATGGAGCATGTCGAAAGCTATAGCCAGCCACAGGTTGGGAATGAAGAAGAATGACATCGTGAAAACAGCAGCTAATAGAGTGCTTAACACTGCTATGCGTTTCGCACCAAATTTGCTCACGAGTCGACCAGCAACCAAGGGCGCAATAACAAAAAGAATGAGTGCTACATCATAAATTCCGCCTGTCCATTCTCTGGGCACTGCGAATTGGGTTCGGTAGAATGCTATTGCGAAGACTGCGACCTGTGTTCCTGCTACGGTAAGAAGACTGGCAAGCAGACAGGCAGTAGCGGATCTGTTTGTGAAGACTTGCTTAAAGCTCCGTACGTACGGGTTCTCCTTGCTGGTTGCGGGTTTTTCACGTGGTTTGGACGGAAGAACAACAGAAGACAGAATTAAACCTGCAACCGCAAAGGGCAACACGAGAAACAAGAAGCCGGAACGCCAGTCTCCAAAACCTGCGAGGAAAACAGCCAAGAGGATTATAACAAGATTTGCCGCGGAACCTATTGACAAAACATAACTTATCGCTTTCGCCT
>JBGOXQ010000308.1:0-2881 GCA_041479225.1 Bathyarchaeia archaeon | reverse complement strand
TGGCTACCGTCTCGCGGAAAAGGTGCGGCCAAATGGTTTCGCTTGTGTTTCTTACTATATTGAAGACTGCGCGGTCGCTGAGGTGGCTTTCTGGAATGATGATGTAGTATCCGAAGCCGCTTTTGCCTGACGGCAGCCAAAACTTCGGGACTGGATTGAGCGGACGCAGATAATCTAAGAATTTTATTATATTCTGAGTTAAAGGGTCCGAAAGGGGAAACGCCTTTGTAGCGTTGGACTGCTTCGAAGTGAAGGTTATTTGGACTCTGGAAATGTCTAAGCCGCATTTCTTGCAATATTGGGAGACAGCTGAGTTTTTGGTGCAACATGCGGAGCATTTCTTGTGTCTGCGCTTCTTCTTCTCCAGAGTGAAGGTAACGGCTAGCAAGTCGTTTTCTATTTTGAAGTTTTCCAGTGGAATCCAAGAAACCTCAGTACGACGCTTTCCACATAGGCGTAATAAAGATAAGACAGCAAGAGCCCGCAGCCGGAAATACTCATCCTTGATAGTGTTTGCCTTTTCTATTGCCCTGCCAAATTCCTCGTCATCAATAACTGTCTCACGGTTTTCCCTGAAGGCATTGTTCCGAACCCGTGTCAGTTAAATGCCTCCAGTAGAGGTTTTGCAGTTGCAGTGATGATAGAGTTGTTTTGAAAATAAAGAGGATAACTAACAATAACAAAAAGAGGGGAAGTTGTGCGGGAGACATCGCCACTAACAAGGGGATTGTCCCCTTCTGGTCTATGAGCCTCAGCTTTCTTCCTAAAACACAAACTGCAAATGCGGAGGCGAAACTGAAATGATCGAGATTTTGGAATTTTTCTTTTTTGTTTTGACTCTCATCATGGTGGTTTACCTTGTTCGGCACTATATTTTTACCTTAACTGTTCTTAGAAAAGCCAACCGCGTCAAACCTGCCCCCGTTACAGTGAGCTTAACATATGATCCATCTGTTTCTGTTCTAATTCCCGCGCGTAATGAAGAAAAAGTGATTGGTCGACTGCTTCAGAGAATGGCCGAATTGACTTATCCTAAGGACGGATTTCAAGTCATCGTTATTGATGATGCTTCATCTGACAATACTGGGCAAATTGCTGATTATTATGCAGAAAAGTATGATTTCTTAGAAGTAGTTCATAGGGACAAAAAATGCGGAGGCAGAGGAAAAACCTCCGCTATGAATGCTGGCTTAGAGCGTTCAAAAGGTGAAATTGTCCTGTGTTTCGATGCAGATTATTATCCACAAATAGATATTGTGGAAAAACTCACGAAGCCATTTGCTGACGCAGAAGTTGGAGCGGTTCAAGGACGAGTAGTCGTTCTAAATGAGCCGCAAAATATCGTGACGCGGTTGGTTGCGTTGGAGCGAATAGGCGGATATAGGGTTGATCAGGAAGCACGCGACCACCTTGGTTTAGTCGCTCAGTTTGGGGGCACGGTCGGTGGTTTCAGGCGCAGCTTACTTGAAGAGTTGGGCGGCTGGGACGAATCTATTCTCGCAGAGGATACGGATTTAACCTTCAGGGTTTACCTCGCCGGCTACAGAGTTCGCTACGTGGGCGACGCTGAATGCTACGAGGAGGCAGTGGATAATTGGCATTCTTATTGGACTCAGAGATACAGATGGGCAAAGGGGCACATGCAATGCTGCTTCAAGCACTCCCTGAATGTCCTTAGGAGCAGGAATCTGAAGGCAAAAGAGAAAGTTGATGGGTGGCTCTTGTTGAACGTTTACTTCATGCCCATCCTCGTTCTTCTCTCTTTAATTATCGGTGTTCCTTTGATTTTTCTGGACTCTTCAAAGCTTGTCGGCGCGCTTTGGTTTTCTGTCCCCATCTCTTTCTATAGTTTCGTGGGTAACTTTGCACCGTTCTTCGAAGTGGGGATTGGCGCGCATTTGGATGGGCGGCAGAGAATTCAATGGTTGATTCCGCTTCTCATTTTCACTTTCGTCTATAATATAGCTATTTGCTCCAAGGCTTTTATCGATCTTCTGGCTTCAAGATTCCTTCGACAAAATCATAGTGCTTGGGTTAAGACGCCGCATTTGGGGAATGGAAACTGTTATATTACGAACCAAACCATATTGCCTGAACGACCGAAATGATTCCAGATTTGTCCTCTGCGTCTGTCATAGTGGTTCTAGTTATGCCTGTTCTTCTTCTGATAATGTTGTTGCCCACGGTTCTTGAATTGAAAAAGCCCAGAGACTCAGGTCCGCGATTAATTGTGGGCAATTTTTTGGGAACGTTCCTTCAGGCAGCACCTCTTCCTTTGATAATAAACATTGAGGAAAATCAGGAATTCGATGTGAAGATTGCTAGACCCATCAGTTTAGTTTTTGGCTTTTTGCAAAATTTAGATGCCTAGTGCTTTTTCTCTCCTAAGAGGAGTTTTGCGTTTTTCCATTGTTCCTTGGCTAATGCTAGGTTTCCGTATGGTCCTCCGTGGAGCGAATAGAAAATGTAGCATAAGTAAGTGCATTGGCTACATTGACGGTAAGTCTTGCGCAAAGTGTTGAATTCTTTGCTGCTCCAGATTTTTGGCAGGTCAAAAACTGAGCCTGCGAAGTTGTGGCTGTGGCATCCGCCGATTCTGCCTAAGTGATCTATTATGAAAAAGTTCTGCAGGGCACGGCACTTCCATGTTCTTTTCTCTTCTGCGTAGAGGCTTCTCATGGCTTTCAATAATCGGGTGGTCATGAGAATTCTTTTGTTCTTCTTTTTCATTTTTAGGAGAGCATCACAAAGCTCAACCATTGCTTGATTGTCTTTAATGATGAATTCGTCGTTTGCTTTGCCTATTCTGAAAAGTTGGTTTGCATCGGATGAAAGGTCGAAGGAGTAGAGGCAGTACCAGACTGGGATTCCTTTTTGGGTG
>JBGOXQ010000307.1:0-2884 GCA_041479225.1 Bathyarchaeia archaeon | reverse complement strand
TTGGAATCTGACTTTTCCTGATTAACTCGCCTGCGTACATGTTTTCACTCAGAACCGTTTTCGTACAATCAATCCACTTGGAAAGCTTGTTTTCTGCTCCAACTTTTCCTAAGAGTGTGGCAAGGTCTTCCGTGATGAAAACTTTAGGCGAGGGTTTTCGGACCATGCAAGAGAAATTAAAGTGAAACTGGTTTAAGTTTTGCCATGCCAGTGTTTCTTGCTTGAGTTTGTGAAAGGCTTATTATTGCGCCTTAAGTATGTGTTTTCAGGTGCCCCACTTGACTGAAGTCAGCCTCGACAAAGTTTATGCCGAAGTGAAACGCATGCGGCTAGAACTCAAATCTATCGAGAAGAATTTAGACAACCTTGTGGAATCGTTGATTCCTGTGGAGAAAGTTAGCCCTGAAGAAATACAGGAGCTCCGCGAGCTTGAAAAGGAGATGGAGCGGGGCGAGTGTGTAACGTTGGAAGAAGTCAAAGCGAAGTACGGGGCAAAAAAACGTGCCAAAGTTCCGCGTAGTGCTGTCTAAAAAGGCATTTTAATTCTTAGATAGCTTAGACAGCAAGACTCGGCAGCGCATCATAGCGGACTTAGATGTTTTGGCAGAGTATCAGTCTTATGAGAAATCGCTTGACATCGCAAAGTTGGAAGGACAAAAAGGATATTTTCGCCTGCGAACAGGCAAGATAAGAACAGTATTCGCAGTTGACGAATCAGCTGAAGCTATTTTAGTACGTAAAATTGCTTTCAGAGAGGCAGCATATGAGTAAATGCCGAAAACAAAGTGCAAGCATTTCTTAAGTTTTGGCTAATTCTTTCTTTATTATTTCCACTGTTCTTTCCGCGGCATGCCCATCTCCGAAGGGTGACTCTTGGGGCAATTCTTTTTTGTTTGCCAGAGTTGCTTTGATAGCTGTTAGGATTGCCTTTTTTTCTGTTCCGATTACTTTGGCGAATCCTGCTTCAACCGCTTCTTGCCTTTCTGTGGAAAGCCGAATAACTAAGACGGTTTTTCGGATGACTGGTGCGGTGGCTTCTTCTTGGATTCCGCCTGAATCCGTGACTATCAGCTCGCACTTCTTCATCAGTAATAAGAAGTCTAGGTAGCCCACTGGTGGGAGAATCTGGATGTTCTTCTGCTTAGTGACTTGGGTAAGCAGTTTGCTTTGGCGAAGCCTCTTCTTGGTTCGCGGGTGCATCGGGTAAACCACAGGCAAAGGAGACTCAGCAAAAGCGTCGATGAAGTTCTTCAGCACAGCAATGTCGTCTACGTTTTCTGCCCTGTGTGCTGTGGCTAAAACGAATTTGGGGAAACGGATTTTCTCCATTATCCGCGATTTCTTCTCCGCCAATGGCAAATGCTGATTCACCGCGTCTATAACGGTGTTGCCCGTGACGAAGATTTTGCCCCAAACGTTCTCCCGCAGCAAATTCGCCTTCGCATATTCAGTGGGAGCAAACAGCAGCGTGGATATGTGGTCTGCCAGTCGCCTGTTATGCTCTTCAGGCATGCGCAGGTCATGACTTCGCAAACCAGCCTCCACATGACCAACGGCAACGCCACGTTTATTCGCCGCCAGAGCAGCCGCCAGAACCGTATTAGTGTCGCCTTCAACCAGCACAATCGCAGGCTCCGTTTTCTTCAAAACCCCATCCATCTGCACCATTATCCGCGCCATCTGAAAAGTCGGAAACCCAGCTCTAAGTTTGAAGGCATAGTCTGGAGGTGGAAGCTCAAGGTCTTCGATGAACTGCTGCGCCATATTGTAATCATAGTGCTGACCGCAGTGCACATAAACCGTGGGAATTTCTCGTTTTCGCAGTTCACGCAGGACAGGCGCCATTTTTATGATTTCAGGCCTTGTTCCAGTTACCACAACCACAGGCTTCAAGCAAACACCCTCTTTCCAAACTATACATGCTTTCTATATAAAAGGGGCTATAGTCTTTTCCGAGCATCTGGTACTGGACTCTTTGAAGCCAGAATTCGCCTTATTTGACCTTTCCATGCCTCTTTGCGCCTTTTCTAACCGCGGGAAAAACCCAAACCACAACCAAAACGCGAAAAGCAACCCAAAACACAAACACTGCTCAGCGAGGGGGGTATAGAAGAAAAATCGCAACAGGGCACAAGCTGTTCTTCTGCTCGCATGTTGTTCCGTTAACACAAATCTTTAAAACCACTCTTCTTATATCTGTTGAATCCCACAAAAAACAAGCTTACAGTCTTGAGAGAGGGAAAAAGGAAGTTGTCGCTGAAACTTAGGAACTTGGATTTCCGATTCGAAAACACACCTGTTAAAGTCATAGCTAACAGGAATCATCCAGAAATCAAACTCGCAGGAATCACCATCGGACCACTGCAAGAAGGCAACGAAATCGAACTACACTTCTGGATAGCAAACGAACTCGCCAAAGCAGGCATCGTCCACTTCCGCGAAGACGACATCCTAGACGCAACCAAACTCTACAAAGCCCAATGGAAAGAACGCATACAAGCACCAGGACAAATCAGCGAACTCCCAGAAGACTTCTACCCTAAGCTCCGCAGATACCTCCAAACAGCCAAACAAGAAATCACTAAACAACCAGAAAAATTCGCCGAACACGAAAAAACCCGATCCCTCGCATGGGACATCGTAAACAGCAGACTCAAAAAAATCATCTCCCTCTCATCAGGACCAACACAAACTGACCAAATCACAAAAAAACTCACCGCCGAAGAAAAACTCATTTATGAGCAACTTGGCAAAATCATCAACCAATGGCGAACCCAAATCCTCCAATACGAAACCAAAGACGGTGAAACACAATGACCAGAGAAGACCCCACAGACCCGCAAGAGCGTTTTCTAGAATTCTTTAAAAAAGAAAAATACCGCCA
>JBGOXQ010000306.1:0-2896 GCA_041479225.1 Bathyarchaeia archaeon | reverse complement strand
TGTTGAAGCGGAAAAGACAATCACGAAGTTGAAGGGATTATTCAAAGACGCGACCGAAGAGGAACTTAGCTACATTGATGAGTGGGCGAGGCTGATGGAGTATCCTGCGCCGAAGTTCCGCAGAGCCGCCATAGACATAGAAGTCTACGCGCCCCTGTCCACACGGGTGCCTGACCCAAGGGAAGCAGTATACCCCGTGGTCTGCTGTAGCCTGTACGCTTCGGATGACCAGAAAAAAGTGCTTATGCTCAAGCGTCAAGGCGTCAGGGAAGGCAATGGACGTTTGCTCGAAGGTTTAGTAATTGAGTACTTTGACACTGAAAAGCAGTTGCTCAGAGCCATCTTTGACATCCTCTGGGAATACCCCTTCATACTGACTTTCAACGGAGACGACTTTGACCTGCGCTACTTGGTGCACCGCGCCGCAAACTTAGGCATGCAAAGACATGAGGCGCCTATAGAAATCGGACGCCGCGTGTGCCTTCTTCGCTATGGCATTCACCTTGACCTGTACAAGTTCTTCTTCAACCGAGCTATCCAAATCTACGCCTTCGGCAACCGCTACCGCGACGTCACCTTAAATGATGTGGGTAAAGGCGTCATAGGCTTAGAGAAACTTAACTACGAAAAAACCTTCGGCGATATGAACTACACTGAATTGGCAAACTATTGTTTCCGAGACTCCGAAATCGCCTACAAACTAACCAGCTTCGAAGACGACCTTGCCATGAAACTCATCCTGGTCCTCGCACGGATAAGCAGCATGCCCATGGAAGACGTCAGCCGCCAAGGCGTAAGCCGCTGGATACGGAACTTCATGCACCGAGAGCACAGACTCAAAAAAATGCTCATACCAAACGCTGAAGACATCCTTGCCAAGAAAGGCAAAACCGCAACAACTGCCATAATCAAGGGCAAGAAGTACCAAGGCGCCATCGTGGTTGAGCCTACACCAGGCGTCCACTTCAATGTGTCTGTGATGGATTTTCCCAGCCTGTACCCATCCATAATCAAAGTGTGGAACCTCGGTTACCAGTCAATTCTTTGCCCGCACCCAGAATGCAGAAGCCACTTAGTGCCTAACACGCCGCATTGGGTTTGCACCAGAAAACGCGCCATGGAAAGCCTCCTCATCGGCTCACTCAGAGACCTCCGAGTGGGATGGTACAAGTCACGCGCCAAAGACAAAACCCTGCCTCAGGAACAACGCCAATGGTACAACATCACTCAAGGTGCCCTCAAAGTCATCCTGAACGCCAGCTACGGCGTATTCGGCGCAGAAAGCTTCGACCTCTATTGCCCACCCGTCGCAGAAGCCACAGCCGCCGTCGGCAGACACAGCATTACCCAAATCCTCAAGCACGCCGAAACCGTGGGCATCCAGGTTCTTTATGGCGATACGGACAGCCTTTTCCTCAAAAACCCGACTAAAGAACAAATCGAAGAACTAACCCACTGGACAGAACACGAGTTGATGATGGGCATAGACGTTGACAAAGTCTACCGATACGCAGTTTTCAGCAGCCGCAAAAAGAACTATCTGGGCGTCCTCGAAGACGGCAGCGTAGACGTTAAAGGATTAACGGGAAAAAAGAAACACGTTCCAATTTTCATCAAGAACGCCTTCAACCAGATGAAAGAGCGGTTGGCGCAAGTGAAGAACCCAGAGGAGTTCGAGAAAGCCAAGAAAGACATAGCTAACATTGTTCGCGAGCGGTACATGAAACTGAAACGAAGAGAATGGGAGGATATGAACCAGCTTGCCTTCAGTGTAGTGCTTGGAGAAGAGATGGCTCATTACACAAAAACGACGCCGCAACACGTGAAAGCTGCCAAAATCCTCCAAAAGAGCGGGGTGGAACTGAGAGCAGGCGACCTCATACGCTTCGTGAAAACAATCAACACCGACCATGTGAAACCTGTGGAATTAACGACAAAAAATGAGGTGGATGTGGACAAGTACGTGGCATACTTGCACTCTACGTTTGATCAGGTTTTGGATGCGTTGGGTTTGAGCTTTGACGAAATCATTGGGTTAACTAAGCTTGAAAGGTTCCTTGCATAGTTATTTTTGGTCTATGACTTTGAGTCCGCGAGCCTTGAGCGGTTCGATGATGTTTTTGCGGCTGAGCACTGTAAGCAGCAAGTATCCCACTACCGCTACAGCAACTAGACTACTGATGGTTATGCTGGCAATTGACGCGAACCAGATGGGCAACCCGTAGATTTCTGGCGGCGGAAAGAACAGCCAAAGATAACCACCGACGATTAAGCCAATAGGTAATGCACCGACAATGCAGGCAAGCAAACGGCGTTTTCTCAACAGCAGAATCGAAGAGGCAGCAATGAGGTTAGCTATGGAACCGAAAACAACGTCGGTTGGGCTGACGAAGTACCAAGCGTTAGTAACCCAACAACCGATTGTGACTCCTCCAACGACGGGCCAACCGATTAAGGCAGCTAAAGGAATCAAGGCATCAGCGATACGCAGTTGAACGGGACCATAAATCGTTGGGTTACCAATAGTAACTGATTGAACTACGTTTATCACAGTGTACAATGCTGCGAAGACAGCGGTTAAAGTCAAGTCTCTACTATCGAATTTCACTCTTACACCTCCCACACCGGGGTTTATTTTGCGGCGGAACGGGTGGAGGCCCACTTACCCGCCAACACAAAAAGCACTGACTTTAGGCGTATTAAAGCTTATTGACTCATGGCAACGAAAAGTAAGGTGTAAAGGTGCGGTCGAGATGAAGAAAGAGGGGTTAGTTTAGGTTGATTTGAGCTAGAAGTGTCAGGTCATCGAGGCTGTTTACTTGTATCATTTCATCTGAAAATGTGTAAAGCGTGTTTTCTATGTAGAGCGCCCTTGTTATCCAGTAGCTACTGTTCG
>JBGOXQ010000305.1:0-2897 GCA_041479225.1 Bathyarchaeia archaeon | reverse complement strand
ATCCACACACCCACAAACGCCAAGGAAAAAGACTTCGCGGCAAAGTACAAGAAATGGCTGGAAAAAGAAGGAGCACACGTTTTCGTAATGTCGCCTAAGAAGCATGACGAGTTAATGTCCGTTGTCCTCGGTCTGCCGCACTTCCTGGGGTTGGTCGCCTGTGACACGCTGCTTGAGCAGGAAGATTTTCCTGAAACAAAAAAAGTCGCAGGAACCACTTACAGGATGCTGCTCACATTGGCGGAAGCCACCGCGCTGGAAACCCCGGATCTATACGCCAATCTCCAAACGAAGCTGCCTGAACTGCAGAAAATCGAGGACCAGTTCATCGCGAAGGCGCAGGAATGGCTGGACCTGATAAAACGAAAGGACCAAGTAGCTATCGTGGACAAAATGGAACAGCTGAAACAGAAGCTCAAGAAAACGGACAGCGACTTCGCCAAATCCTACGAAGTCATGTACCGCATGCTCGAAGCCACGGAAAAATAGGCAGACATTTTTCCTAGTATATTCCTGCTTCAATTTTATAGCTGACAATTCAGGATTTTTTCTAGCAGAATGCTTATTAATCGTGTTATACCACTTGGTACCAAGAAGGCAGCTGTTTGTGGTGCAAAAACAGAAACTCGCCGAATCAGAAGGACTTCAAGCCGCCGTAAGACTTTCTAGATTTGATTACGCTAAAGTTCAGCAGCTCGTTGATGCGGGACTTTACCGCAGTTTTGCCGATTTCCTGCGCGAAGCCGTGCGAGACAAGTTAAGCACCATGGAAGTTGTCAGCGTCAAAAACGTTAAGCCACAAGAGGCTGAGCGCATGATTGAGGATTACTTAAAGGCGCATCCTGGACCCAATTTTGCCAGCGAAATCGCCGACATGTTAGGCTTGGATTTTGAAGTAACATTCAAAACGATTAACAAGCTTCTTGAAGAGGGACGCATAAAGAAGGCGAAAAAATGACCACGCTCACCCATGAGGGCGACAGCATAATCGGCAAACGCATAATCTACGTTGCCCGCAAAGTCTCAGGACCAAGGCTGATAATGAAAAGCGGAAGGCACCGCGGCATGGAAGGAATCCTGTACGACGCGAAAGCGTACGTGGACATAGCAGTGGAGACTAATGTAAAGAGTTGAGGTCGCAATGACGAAAAGGTCCGAAGTGCGTAGTCTTCGGGGAAAATCCCTGTTAAGGATTTGCAGCATAAGAAAGACAAAATCAGGAACAATTGGAATTCTTCAGAGTGCTAAGTCAGAGAACCATTGGTAACAAAAAGTTATCAATTTGTTTTCCCAATTAAAACCAACAAAATTACAATGCTTTAGGATACGAGCCTAAAATTTTTATAAACGCCGCATGCTTCTCAAGCGCCTTCAACGCCTCAGCACATCGCGGTTCACATCGGTGCCCTTCAAAATCCAAGTAAAAGTTGTATTCCCAAGCCTTCTGCTTTGTAGGTCGCGACTCAATCTTCGACAAGTTGATGTTTCGTTTCGCGAATTCTCCCAAAGCGTTGTACAGTGAGCCAGGTTCATGAACTGCCGAGAAGATGATTGAGGTCTTATCTTTGCCCGTTGGCGCTGCGTCTTCCTTGGATAAGACAAAGAACCGAGTGTAGTTTTCAACGTTGTCGGCTATGTCTTTGGCAAGAATCTGCATCTCGTAAAGTATGGCGGCTCTTTCGCTGGCAACTGCTGCCGCGTTCTTCAAGCCTTTTTCTTTGAGCATTTTCACGCTGCCCGCCGTATCATACGTAGGAATGAGTTCCCGCCCCAACTCTTCCAGAAACGTTCGGCACTGCGCCAACGCTTGCGGATGAGAATAAACCGCTTTTATGTCTGCCAATGCGGTGCCTGGGTTTGCTATGAGGCAGTGGTCGATTTTCACGATGACTTCCCCGCAGACCTTGAGGTCATACTTGAGGAATAGGTCGTAGTTTTGGTTGATGCTGCCCTCCAGCGAATTCTCCATCGGAACCACACCGTGCGGCGTTTCCTGTTGCGCTACGCTTTCAAAAACGTCTTTGAACTCTTTGCACGGCTTGACTTTCGTGTCTGCTCCGAAGAACTGGTACACTGCGCTTTCGCTATATGCACCCCGTTCCCCTTGAAAAGCTACTTTCACTTTTTGTTCGCCTGCTTGCGACTTTTGATTATGCACTTGTTTATGCCGTTTATCATGGCTTCCACGCTGGCCATCACGATGTCTTCTCTGGCGGCTCGGGCGGACACGATGTTGCCTTTGTCATCTTCCACTTTGATGATGACTTCCGCGACGGCGTTGGAGCCGCCTGTTATGGCTTCTAAGCGGTACTCGTTTAACCTGATTTTCTCGATGCTGTTCGTAAGCTTCGTTATCGCCTTTAGCACGGCGTCCACTGGACCCACACCCGTTTCTGCCGCAACGTACTCTTTGCCGTCTATGACTAGCCGAACTGAAGCGGTTGGGATAACTCTGATTCCTGTAACCACGGCTAAGTCGCAGAGGTCCACGATTTTTTCTTCCCTGATAACTTCGCCCATAACTGCTGACGTTAATGCCATGAGGTCGGCGTCGGTTACCATTTTGCCTTTGTCGCCTAAATCTTTGACTCTCTGCACGATTTCCTGCAACTGCTCCTCGTTCGGGTGAATGCCTATCTCTTCAAGTTCCGCTCTAATGCCCCGTGTGCCCGCGAGTTTGCCCGCTACGAGTTTTCTTGTGCGACCCACCGACTCTGGCTTTATAGGCTCAAAGGTCAGCGGTTTCACGGTTACGCCGCGGGTGTGGATGCCTGATTCATGGGCAAATGCGTTTTCGCCTACAATAGCTTTGTTTGCCTGCACCGATAAGCCCGATAAGGTGGCGACTAATCTGGAGGTGCTGTAGAGCAAGCGTGTGTTGACGCCTGTTTTCAGCT
>JBGOXQ010000304.1:0-2899 GCA_041479225.1 Bathyarchaeia archaeon | reverse complement strand
ATCAAATGAAGATGGATCGGGTGCGCCGCAACCCTTGTCAAATCGACGATGATCCAATCCTCCGTTGATCCAACCTGCGGGAGCTCAGAGACAACTCCATCCCACATTTGCCCGTTTAGCAGAAACTGTTCTGGACCACTGGGTCCATTAATCGCGTACATGGTGAGGATTCTTTGTTTGGTGGGCGTTGACAAGGTCGGAAAAGTCGAACCTGCGAGCGTTGGGTTAAGAATCTCCGGTAAAGTTTTTCCTTGAAAGCCTTGGGTTGATGAAACCGTGAATTGCATAATCTGTCCGACTGTTTGTACTTCCGCGGAAGGATTGGTTAAAGCAGAGTTTTCAAGTATGACTTTGGTTCCCGGTGCCAAATTTGAGAAGTCAACCAGTAGGTCCATTCTCTCAGCAGGTGCAATAAAGAGGCTTGTCATGTTAACGGATCCACGAAGATAGCCGCCGTCGGTTCCAATTTGATTAAACTTCAATGTCCGGTTAGTTTGGGTGTCAAAGAAGGTTAAGTTGTAGATTCTTGAGTTTGAAGAATCCAATAGCCTTAAGCGGTATAATCCTTGGTTAATGTTCATGTTGGGCCAAACCTTACCGTTAACCACAATGGTGTTGCCCAAAAAAGCGTCAGACCAGTAAGGGTGAATATCAGGGTTATCGCCCACGGTCGTAAACGCAATTGAACCGTCAGTGTAGAACGACTTGTCTTGGATCATAAGTGGAATCTCATTTGCTCCACTTGGAAGCGACGAAGCGACATAGTCACTTGTGCTATTCTGGTCTCTTATGAAGTAAAATCCGGCAAGACCCGACATCACGTTGATTCGGGTGAGACCTAATGTGTGATCATGATACCAAAGAGTAGCGGCAGGCTGCGCATTTGGGTAATAGTAAACCGCGGCGTTTGGATCGGTTTTCTCATACGTGCCATAATCTGGTCCATGCAACCCACTTGCGGTGAACCATTCATTTGGGCCCCCATCATAAATCGATTCGGTTTCGCTTCCATGGAGATGAACAACAAGCGGCACTGTACCTTGAACCTGCGAATAACCCGGAGGGTATGGCGGAAACGGAGCAGAAGGCATCGGCAAATTATCCGGGTTAGCCCAATGAATAGTCGGATCAACCGGAAGCATGTACCCTGAAGTTACATTGTTCACCCACTTCACTTTAACAGGAACCCCTCTGACAGCATCAAAGCTAGGTCCAGGAGAACTCTGAACATAACCCAACGAAGCCCCAGTTATGGCGTCCTTAGCCAGTCCTCCAAACCCCCAAACACTTGTAAGAAGCTCCATGGAAGTAGGCAGCATCTGTTCTTTGAAACTTGACATCGTCACGGCGTAATCGTTTTCAATGATGTTTCCCTTCGAGTCAGTCACATTCGTCGGTTCAAAAATGGGCAAAGGGCCAGATAATTGGTTCTCAAACTTTGGAATGGCCAAGGGGTCCAGCAGGGTAAGCGCTGATGCTGCAAAAACAGGTTGAACATTCAACAAAACAGTGGCAAGAAAAACAGTTGAGACTAAGAAAAGAAAGCCAAATTGGCGAAACACTCTGCTTTTCATTCTTCTCAAAAACCTCTTTCAGCCTATTCTTCTGCCGTTTGAAATAAAAGCTTTACACTATTTCTTTCTTTTAAGCAGGAAAACAACTATTCCTACAATTACTACAACGACAACAGCTACAATTGCATACACGTAAGCATAGTCGATTGAGGAAGTAGTGGTTACATCAAAAGTAGATTCAAAACTTGAAGCACCAAAAAAGTTGTCGTTACCCGCCCAACTTGCCATAACTTTCCAGTTCCCCGTCACATCAGGCGCGTAAGTTTCATTATAGGATCCATCGGCCCCAGTAGTTTCAGTGTGACTAAAAGTTGTTGAATCAGGTTTAGTATAGTTCAAGGTAACTGAGACATTAGGCACCGGGGGCGAGATTTTTCCAGAAATTAAAATAGGGCTACCCAAAACTACTGATTTGGAGGAGACATCGCAACTAATAGACGTCGAACTAGGCGGCGCCAAATCCACAAGACTCACTCGCAAGCTAGCATTGACACATGGAGCAGTAAAAGAGACTGAAGCAAGCAAAATAAACATAGACACAAGAAAAAGCTTCCCGTCTAGTTTTCTCAAATTCCTTCCCTTCTCTATTCGAGAATACCCGCATTTTTTAGATAAGACTTTCGGTTCTGATCACGTCAATTCTTTACGGCAGGACTGGCGCCTGAGCGCATACGCTCAATACTGGTTGTCTTTCTTAGCGCGTGCTAAAATGGGTTTGCTCGATTTTCTTTTCGTAGTTGCTGCGATACTTGTCGTGCTGTGGCTACTTGGCTTAGTTGTCTTCAACATTGGCTCACTTCATATGGATATTGCTTGTCTTGGCTCTCATCATAATAGTTGTCCGAATGATTTCAGGACGTAGAGTATCGCATAAGTTAAACAGCAATGAAAACGCATTAAGCAGCAACAGCGCGTGCTAAGATTTAAGGAGGAATAATGATAACTAAACAGGCTAAAGTAGAAAAAGTAGATGCTGAAATAGATGAAATAGCACAAAGGACTCTGTTAGAGCTTGAAGGTGCAAAAGCCACGGATTTATCGGACGTTCGCTATGCAAAAAAGATGTTGCATTTATCAGACATTCATTACGCGAATAAGGTTTTGAAAAAAGTTGGAAGCGCTACATCGGGCGCGGAAAGTGATATAGAGAAAAGAGCGGTGATCAAGGTTCTGTTGTTTTCTACTTGGTTGCAAAGGCTTTATTTCATCATAAGATCTTACATTATGGGGTTGATAGGGTCGGCTGTTACGTTCGCTTTCATATAGTACGTTGGCTCGATAAACGCTGTTACCGGATATCTTTTTGGCATAGTCGTGTTTGCGCT
>JBGOXQ010000303.1:0-2900 GCA_041479225.1 Bathyarchaeia archaeon | reverse complement strand
GTTCCAATGTTCTGCAAAGTTCGCAACAGGCCAGAGATGCTTCCGTAGGAGCCTGTTCTTGCATGTGCCATGACTGCAGCGGTGTTTGCTGGATAAAACATTGATGTTCCAATTCCCGAAATCGCGGATGCCACAAGTACAACGTAGAGGGATGTGTCAGCGCGCAAAGTCAGGTAAACCAGCGTAGCGGCAGCGAGAAAAATTATGCCAAGCGTGGCGATTTCTCTTGACCCGTACTTATCGGAAAGCCTTCCCATCAAGGGACCTAGGAAACTGCCCGCAACATATCCTGGAACGAGCAGCAACGACGCATCTAACGGCGAAAGCCCTCTGATTCCTTGAAGGTACATTATTATCATGAAAGCTACTGAGAGGTAGCCGAGGCTGACGAAGAAGGTAGCTGCTACAGCGTTTCTGAGCACTCTATTCTTGAAGGCTTCAAAATCAATCATGGAGCTCTTAAGCCTGTGGTCGTAAAAGAGGAAACCGACAATAAGCAAGACACCCACAACGGTGAGCGCTGAGTTTTGGACCGTGACGCCTTCCGCTGCAAAACCAGTGTCGCCAAGAGAAAACAGCGTCAAAGCTGCACCGAGCAGTGCCACTCCAAATATGTCGATTTTCGCTTTCACTCTTGCCGTGTCTTTAACGTATTTGAGACCCGCGATTACCCCTACTATACCGATGGGTATGTTTATGAAGAAAATGAATTCCCAGCCTGCAAAAGTGGTTATTATGCCGCCCAGAACTATGCCTATCATTGCGCCTGCAGTCCAGCCTAATGAATTGTATCCGAAAGCTTTTCCCCGCACTTGAGGTGGGAAAATATCGGCTATGATGGCTCCGCTGTTAGCCTGCATGATGGATCCGCCCACAGCTTGCACCACCCTGAAAGCTATGAGGAGATACATGCTGTTTGAGAAGCCGCATAACGCGGAACCTACCGTGAAAATGGCGAATCCAAAGTTGAACATTCTGCTTCTGCCGTAAATGTCGCCGAGTCGGCCAAACTGAGTGGTCGTTACAGCGATTATAAGGAGGTATGCGAGGATTACCCATATTGAAGTTATAAAGTCAGAGTGGAGGCTGTCATTTATCACTGGAAACGCCAGGAGCACAATGGTGACGTCCACTGAACCCATAAGCGTACCGAGAACAACGATTGTTAAGATTAGGCTACGGCGTCTATCAGTTAACTTAGGTGGTTGTTCGGGCGTTTGGCTAGGATTATTCATGAATAAACCTCATAATTAGAAGGCGAAAAAAATGTGTCATGGCATGGAGCGCCTAGAAACGAAAGGGCAAGAACTACCTATTAAAGCATTCGCGGCACCCAAAAACAGCTATTCCAACATCACAACGATGCAAACGCCGAGTTGGCGCAGTGCGGACTCAGTGGAAGTGCTCAAAATATTAAACAGATCACCATCAAGAAGCAAATCACAGCGGAAACTTCAAATCCATGAAGGTTTAAGCCGTGGGATTTGACCTCAAAAAGGGGCTTGCCCTGTTATCTTAGCTTTTTATAGTGCCCATAGAATATTTCAGAGTATACTAATAATGCATTATTTGCGCCAATTAGTGCAAAAACAGCGTTTAAGGCTGTAGTTGATAATTTAACGTGAACCCAAGGGCATTAGAGATGGACAATAACAAAGAACTCCAAACAATAATCAACGAATTACCTGAGGCCCTGAGATCACTTCTTGAAGCTGAGCTCGCAGCGGGAAACGAAATCGCAGAAGTAGGTCACAGTTACCCCGCGCCACCAATCGGCGCATATATAAAACTCGCAAAACCAGTATCCACAAGATCAGACGATGCAAAAGACGAATTAACATTCAGGGAGCACAACAGTTCACTTTACTCCGGCGAGTACACGGACAGCAACCGACGCTTCTTCATACTTACCCCACCTAAACCAGCATTCAAAACAACTCGAAGAACAAGTTCTCCCAAACTTCCAAAAACCAACTCTGAGAAGCCGAATCGAATAACCGATTCTGACCAATCACGCTCAGTTTCGCCCCTTCAACGCTTCGAAAAGAGCATGGAGATGAATTATGAAAAGTGGCATGATGGGATAGGATACGATATAGACGCCATAAAGTTAGCTTCTCCGACAGAACGCAAAGCAATTGAGCAAATGTTACTCCACCATAGCCCGCGGGATTGGCGAGACATCGAAGCCCTTGCTGAAATCGGCACAAAAAGCGCCCAAAAAACCATTAAGAACGCCATAAAAGATTCCGACCCAGATGTCCGAGTCGCCGTTACAAGATTTGCCCCGAACTTGGTAACCAACAGGGAACGAAGCCAGTCTCTCATAAAAGCTTTGAAAAATGCACAAGTATTCGGTGGCCTCTCACAAGTACTTGACGACATAGAGGAATATCATCCAACGGAAGTCAAGGAAGCCCTCATAACGGGATTATTGAGCCGAGAAGGAGACGTTGCAGTCCTCTTTGCTGCAATGCTTTTCTATGTGTATGGAAAGGCAAAAGAACCCTTCGATATGAAGCAGCGCCCCTTCTTTCTGCGATTCAACACCGAAAACAGAGAAGAACGAATGCAAGCATTCCGTGAATTATGCAAGCAACTGAATATTAACCCTGAAAAATATCTGGCACCAAAATAAACTTGAACTTATTATGAGCCTGATTTTGACAAAATAAACCCAATTATAATATTGTGTATTGGTCAAAATTAATATTTCATTGGCGACCCTTTGTCCTTGAACCTAAAACGATTTAAAACCTTTAATGGTGGGGCTGACCGGATTTGAACTCTCGTCTATAGCGCCCGAGGCTACAAGCCTAGACTAAGCTTGGCGACGGGTGAACAACGGCAGTCTAATAAGCGCAATGAGAGAACAGTGGCTTAGAAGGTTTGCATTTGAG
>JBGOXQ010000302.1:0-2911 GCA_041479225.1 Bathyarchaeia archaeon | reverse complement strand
GGTTATCTCTTGCCTGAAATGTCCTTTCTTGCTAACCAACGTAATTCCCACCAGAGGAATTCTCAGATCGGCACTCGATCTTACCACATCCCCCGCAAGAAATCCCAAACCTCCGTTGTATGTGTGAATGTTATTCGACAGCCCAATTTCCATTGAGAAGTAAGCAATTTTCTGCCTCATCAAGTAAGCTTCTGACTCAACCACTTTTCCAGGTCCATATAACGATGATATTTCATCTAATAATGAAGCTGCTAACTGATAAAGCATCTCTTACATGCGCGGTTTTTACTAGTAACATGCTCAGTGAGTCTGCGATGTTGCAGGCAATCCCAGCTTTTGCTTTTCTCTTTAGCTCTGCTTGAGGAATATTCATGTTTGCATGTCTTATATGGTAGGACTTAGGACAAAAGCGGAGCGAGCAGGCAGATAGAGGCTGAGCACGTGTTGACTTTTTGCTTCAGCATTGTCCAGAGTAGTGAAGTGGTTCTGCTGGGGAAACAGCCGACCGTATCCCCCGTACTTTGGGGCATCACAATCTAGGATCATCCGGTATTTTCCAGGGGGAGCTTCAAATCGATAATCAGTAAAGAATTGATAGGGATTAAAATTGAAGGCAAAAATCAGAGCAGCCCTTTTGAAGATTATTACTTTTTTCGCGGAATCTTCATGCAGTAGTTGCGGGATCATCTTGTGCAACGCTATTCCACGGGCGACCCTTGAGTTGTCATCCTCGATCCGCATGGAATCAAGGTAAGACTCACCGACGGCAAAGTCGGCAGAGTACAATCAATATTACAATAATTTTAGCAACTTGACCAGGTTCTTGTTTTCTGGGGTTTGTTAAGCATCTGGACTGCTCCATGGCTAAATGTGCCCGATGTACGATTGGTTTTTATGGGCTACTCTTGTGTAGCTCTTGGTTTAAGTTTGGTGTTGCGAGTGCCGTTTAACAAAATCTTGCTGGTGAAGCCTTCCGGAAGAAAAGGCTTGAGTTTTGCTTTCGATTTGATACCAATAGGTTTAGAGTACATAGCCGCGTATATTGAAAATACTGTTGAAGAAGTTCACATCGTTGACATGGAAATGGACCACCGAAAATTCCAAGACATCATCAGCCTCTCCGCCCCTGACTTAGTGGGCATTTCGTTATCGGCAACCGAGCATAACGAGGGGTTACGTCTTGCGTCGATTGCTAAAAAAAAGGGTGCTGCTACGGTTGTCGGCGGGTACCATCCAACAAGTGTTCCTGACTTGATGCTTTCCTCCCCGCAAATTGACATGGTTATCCGCGGTGAAGGGGAGCTCACTCTAAAGGAACTTGTAGAGAAGAATACTCCGGAGAATGTTCTCGGTGTTTCTTACAAAAAGAACGGAGAGTTCATTCATAATGAAGATAGACCAAGAATTGAAAACTTGGATATTCTTCCCTTCCCTGCACGGCATTTACGACAATACTCCTACAAGAGCCAAAACCGTACAACTGACTGCGACGTGATTGTAATGTCGAGGGGGTGCAACGGATTTTGCAGCTTCTGCTGCGAACCCAGCATGAGCGATGGCTGTTTGAGATGTCGATCGCCAGAAAATGTTATGAAAGAGATTCTGGAGATGGCAAAATATCACCAAAGAAAACCTTTGAGTGTAATGTTTGCCGACCCCAATTTTATGGGTAACCCCCGCGGAGTTGAACGTCTTTGCGACTTGTTGATGGAACACGACTTGAGAATAGAATTCGGTGCCCTAGTTAGGGCAGATGCTATGGCGAAATATCCTGAAATCGTGAAGAAGATGTGCAAGGTGGGTATTCTCAAATTTGAGATGGGTATAGAAAGTCCAAACTCTAAGGATTTAGAATCGACTAAAAAAGGCATCACTAGTAGAGTTCACGGGGAGGCTGTTCGGAACATTCGCGAAAATGGCGGCAGGGCAGGCGGCACATTTGTGATAGGTCTACCGGATCAAACGACTGAGGAAATTAAAGCTTTTCCAACCTACGCAAAAGAGATTGGCTTGACAGCTGCGGCTTTTGGCATTGCTACGCCTTTTCCTGGAACGGACTTCTACAAAGAACTTGACGAAGAACGTCTGATTTTTGAGACGAACTGGGACAACTTTGACGAGATGCATTCTGTTTATAGAACTAAGCATCTGTCAAAAGAGGTTATTGAGGAAATGGCGACCTACTGCATGGCAAAGTTCTGGAATCTAGACACCTTCATTGATCATGAAGTGGTATCTCAGAAAAGAACCATGCGAAAAAAGACGATCGTTGATTTCACCCGTGAGAGAACGTTGAATCTTGGTTTTATGGCAAATAACGGAAATGAATTACAGAAAGGCAACTTTGGGCAACATATAAAGACGTTTCTTGAGGCTTACGTGGATCCTCGCGTGGAAACGTATACAAGAAGGGTGGGTGCCCATGAAGTTATAGAGATGACCCGGTTCCTGCGAATACTTGGTCCTCAAAAGATTCAATGCACGCTAAGCCTCGATGACGCTATGATTAGTTTTATTTTCAAGACAACCAGCAAGACGGTTGAGTACGTACGAGTTATTCACGGAAGGCAGGCTGGCTCGACAATAAATCTTGATGTAGATCTGACTTTGTTAGCTGAACCAAGCAGCTTGAGTCTGCTAAGGGCACCTGCTTCTTTGTTCTCGCATAATTTGAGCGTTAAGAAGCTTTGGAATACGTTCAAGCTTTTTGTCGCGTTAGGAACTGAAGTCTTGGCATCGAATCTGCGAACATCGGATCCTCAAACCTGAACGATGCCTTGAGGTTTCTGGTGCAAAATAGACTATTTTCAATAGAACGGAATGGATTATGTTGGTGCCTTCAAAAGAAGAGGAACAGTCAACCCGTAAAGAAGTTAGAAGGCAAATGAGCAAAGGTCTTCTTAGAAAAGAG
>JBGOXQ010000301.1:0-2927 GCA_041479225.1 Bathyarchaeia archaeon | reverse complement strand
TGACTAATTGCTGTGGATAATCCTTTATCGTGAACTGAATATGAGGTTGGAACACCAACTCGGCTTCGTGACGCTTTCTCTTCCTGTGTGAAAGCACGCCATTCAGGTCCTTTATCAAGCATCTGCTCGTAAAGGACAAGCCCACAGTCGCCACAGACGGTTTCGCCGGTGTCATAATCGTGAACAAGATTTTGGCTGCCGCACTCGGGGCACTTGTCAACCAAACGCTGCTGAGTTTTAGGTGCTTCTTTCTTCTGACTCATTTTTCCCACTCCATTCCTAACTTACGCAAAACCGTCACCATTTTTCCTTTTGTTGGGCTGATAAAACAGTACATTCGGCCTGCGCAATTCTAAGCAGAGTTGCGGAAGTCATATATAAGCTTTGCTATTCAAACAAAGTGATTCGGTGGGCTGCTTCCGAATACTTACTGCTATTGCTGATCACTCTTAAAAATCTATTCGTTAAACAAACATGTGTTTCTTATGGTTGCGCAGCTGTGTAGTTGGTGAGAATGCTTATTAGGAAAAAAGGGCATGGTTAGAACCTCAGCGTTAAGCAGCCCGGTGGTGTAGTGGTTAAGCATAGCGGGCTTTGGACCCGCTGACAAGAGTTCGAATCTCTTCCGGGCTACCACCTGTTACTGTTTCTGCTTGTGTGTGCGTGTGGTGTAAGCAGGAGGTTGGGTGGTTTGTTTATACAGTTTGTTTATACAGATTGTTTATAGTTTTGTTGGAGGCAGATTGTTTTTGTGTTTTGCCATTTTGGCGCCTTAATTGCACTTAGCAAGAGCATAATCCTCTACCAATGCCACCCAAGAAAAGCTCCAAGCCTCTGTGGCGTACACGGCGGAAAGCATAATCCACCTGAAGAAATGACAGTCCACTACGGGCAACTATATTTTCTAAACTTTAACGCAAGATTTCTAGTCAACGAACATGATAAATCTGGTTGAAGAATCTCAGCCTGAGAACTTATTAGAAGAAGAAAAAGATCCATTTCCTACAGATACGCAATTTCTTCTTCTTTCAAATGGAAGTCCGACTTATCCAACTTTTAAGAGAAGAAGAAAAACAGCCACGTAGGAAAACAGCTGTTGTTCTTCTTCTAAGAGAAGTTGTTGTTCACCCCAAATTAGCTCCAACAATAACTACCAGTGCCCATCCTCACAAATCAGATGTCAATGCTAAACGACCTTCACAAAAGATCGTTTTATAATTTCAATTTTATGAAAATCTGTCATCTATGTTTTTTAAGCGGTTTTTTTCTTGCGGAAGAGTCTGATTTCATCTGTTGAGATTTCTGAAGCTTCTTGAGAAATGTTGATAGCATCGAAAAGAAGCTTAAGCGGTTTCTCCACCTTTTTTAGTCTGTCAATACTTTCTTTGGGAACTCTTTTCCCCAGTAATATACCCGCTAGCCCGAGAAAGTCCTTGTCTTGTGAATCAAATTGGTTAAGGAACGAATATTGGGATATCACGTTTTTTGCCGCTTTAGTCAAATCAAAAGCAACTGTTGGCCTTACAAACGCTGTTACATCGTCTGTGAAGTTTCCGCTTTCGTACCTCTTGACAAGGTTTTTGTAATGAACTTCCGGATTGTAGACCTTGCAGGACCTGTAAAAGTAGTACAGAAACATCTTCCGTATTATCGTTGGATCAGGCTTAAGCTGAGAAATGAAATACAGATCATAAACGTCTCTACCCTTAAATCGCTCAAGCAGAGCCCTGAGTTTTGTTGAAGTCAGCTCTTCTAAAGTGTACGTTACTACGTCAGCTGACCCATCAGGCGTTTTGACCTGTTTCTTTACAGGAGAAATGATGGGGAAGCGTTCAACGTGGGAAATCTCGATTTTAAAGTTTTGAACTGGACCTCCAACTGTTTTGTATCGAACCTTAATTCTAGTTAACCCATATGGATGCTCATAGTGAACATCATAAGAATTGTCCTGTTTCTTTAGGAGCTCCACGATCAACTCTCGAATAAAACGTCTTTCCTTTAGAACTTCCTCTTTGGAACCCAAGTGGTTAAAATCCAAGTCAACCGAAAGCCGAGAGGTTTTGGCCAAATACAGCTTATTTATTGCAGTGCCGCCTTTCAAGCAAAGCCGCTCTGACAAGAACTCGTCACTGTAAAGCGCTTCGAGAGTCTTTACAAGACGATAGTCCAACTCTGCGAATAGAAGGTCGGGAAGGCTCTGCTCATCTGCCCAAACTTTTACGTCATGATTGGTTAACTTAAGCATCTCGCCAAATGTCTCCCCTGAATCTATACCTCAAGATAACCTGCATTATTGATTATCTTCCATTTTTTCACAATTTCCCCGCTCTTTGAAGATTTGGCATCTAAAGGATAGATTTTGGACCCAGTTAAACGTAGCAATTCCTCTATGATTTCCGGCTCCACTCGCACCTTACGCTTTTCTTGAACGTTTTCAAGGATGAAACCAACTCTCTGGGCAACAGCATGACTTCCGAACCTTTTCATATAAGAAACTAATTTCTGCAAACTCACACGTGAAGTCTCAAAAGCATTTGACATTATTCGAACCACCTCTGGAACACCACCGCAAAGCTCCGGTCTATCTACGCAATCAACTAAAGTTTTCTCCAGATCGGACACCTTGAGAGTGGCATCTAAATATCTGATTTCTTCAAACCCAAAGAATCTTGACTTTTTCAGATTAACAAATCTAGCGAAGATGTTTCCAGCTCTTATTGGCCGCATTTGTTTTAGAACTGCAACAGTAGTTTTGAAAGGCATCTGTTCAGTTAACCCATGAACGTGCGCAGCGCTATAGTATGCTACATAATATTCTATTCCCTTCAGCAAATCGCTTACCAGGACCAAAGGATCGGCAACGTAGCTTTTTCTCCCGTACAGAACATCAGCTGGAATCACAGCATATTTTCCTCTGCCCACTCGCT
>JBGOXQ010000300.1:0-2940 GCA_041479225.1 Bathyarchaeia archaeon | reverse complement strand
TCTGGCTTTAGCCGCGAGCCACTCGCAAAGACCGCATTTCCACTCTATGCAGTTTCTATTTATAGAGGGGGCTATAGTCTGCTCCGAGCATAAAACAGCATTTCAAATCCGCATGCGCTCGTAGTGATACAGGTATTCCTGAGCGTAACCCGCATAAGCCACAAAATAGTTTCTGCCCCAATCATTCAACCGTGCATAATCCCCGTTACTCAATGATTCCCGACTCATCAGTTTCTGGGCAAACTCGGCAGGAAGCTTATCCGCATAGTGATTCAGAATAACGCGCTTAACCCAGACATCCACGGGAAACGCTTCCAGCTTTTCAAGCGAGAAAAGCAGGATGCAATCTGCAACTTTCGCGCCCACGCCTGGCAAATCCATCAGCCGCTTCTTTGCCTCAGCATAAGGCAGTTTCCTTAATGTTTCCAAGTCAAAGTTGCCTTCGCATATGCGTTTTGAAGTGGTAAACACGTACTTTGCGCGGTAACCCAAACCGCACTCCGCCAAGCTTTTCTCGGTTGCGCGTGCGAGTTTTTCAGGTTCAGGGAAAGTGTAAAAGTCGCAGCCGTCGAAAACTACTTTTTCACCGAACTTCTGCGCCAGATTGTTCAGCATGTGCTTGATGGCTGGAATGCTCTTGTACGTTGCGCAGATGTATGAGATTAGGCACTCCCATGGTTCCTGCCTGATTATCCGTAAACCCCAGAACTCCCGCAAAGCCCTGCGGACATGTGCATCTTTGTTTATGCTGTCGACGATTTTCTGCAAATCCACATCCAAGCTAAAGTAGTGTTCCACGAACTTCTTGTCCACGTTAATGTACTCGAGTTTGCCACCTAACTGACGAACCTTGAACACCTTATCTCCGGCAACGCCATGCCACCAGTCACCCACTTTGTCCCAACGGAAAACCTGCCCACAGCACAGCGTCACATCCAAATAAAACGGAACATCACTAAGCCCCAAACTATTCTTCCTCCAAAAACATGTTAGCCGCTGGAAGCTCCGAAGGCAACCCCTTCCGCTGCCGAAGCTCCGCAATCACTTTTGCCGCCAGCTTCTCAGGCACCTGCTCCCAGTGATCATGGATGTTCTGCCAGAAAGCACGCCCCGAAGTTGTAGACCGCAACTCTATAGATAAACCAAACGTCTCAGCCACGGGAATGAAGCCTGTTATAACCGTCAAAACGCCCTTGTTCTCAAATAACGTGATTCTTCCACGCCTGCTGCTGATTATTCGGGAGCATTCGCCAGCCAACTCGGCAGGAGTAGAAATCACGGTTTTGTACACAGGCTCAAGCAACACAGGCTTGGCACTTAGAAAGGAACCGAAGACAGCCTTGCCTACGCCATGCATAACCTCAACGCTATTGTGCAACTCAAAACCGCGGCTAAGCTGGACATCCTTCAAAATGACCTTCACATGCCTCAGCGGTTCGCCACACAATGGACCCGCACCGCAAGCAAACTTGAACCCCCCAACGATGAACTCCAGCACTTCTGGAGACAGCTCCTTCTTTTCCGTGCTATCCACAAGGATATTCCTGTACTCATCCGCTGCAAGAATGTTCACGGCTTTCTCCACATCTTTGTCTTGGTCAACTAAGACGGCAAGTTCCCTTTCCAAAGGTTCCACCTGCACCGTAAATTTGTTCCGTTTGTTAGGGCTTTTCGCTGATGCATCCACGCCTTTTTGGGTTATGCTCTCTCGGTAAACGACTCTCGGCGAGGAAGATGCCAGTTTGACTTCGTTCCCGAGGCTTTTCAACTGGTTAATAGCAATCTCCAAGTGCAGTTCACCCATGCCGCTCAGCAAGTACTCACCCGTTTCCCTGTTCACAGAAACCATCAGGTTAGGGTCTTCAACAGCAAGCTTATCCATGGCTTCCAGCAAAGCAGGCAAATCCTTCGGGTTATCAGGTTCCACGGCAACTGTCACCACAGGCTCAGAAACGTACTTTATGCTTTCAAACGGAACCATGCCCTCGCCGTGAGCAGGGTCAACAAGGGTTTCGCCAGCCCTCACCGAATCACGCAACAAAATCGCCACAAGATTGCCTGCGGAAATCTGCCCAACTGATTCTCTGAAAGAACCCATGCAAGTAAAAACTTGACTAACCACGGTTTCAGCTTTGCCGTTAACCAAAAAAAGCCTATCTCCCTCCTTCACATTTCCAGCGAACATTCTTCCCACCGCAACCGTGCCCTCTTTATCCTCAGCAACGTTCGTCACGCAAACGACTACTGGTCCATTTTCACTGCACTCTGCCATAGCTTGTCCAATTTCTGAGTTGACGTTTCCTTTCCAGATTTTCTCCATCCGATAAGCCTGCGCTTCCCTCGGATTTGGGATGTGCTTTATTGCCATTCCGAATACGGCATCGTAAACGGGTAATGTCTTCCGCAGTTTCTCGTGCTCTTTGTTTGCGTAGGCAAAGATAACGTCGCTGAACTTCATGCCCTTCTGACGTGCCACGCTCAGAGTGAAGCCCCAACCGTGCAATGCTGACCCAAAAGCCACGCTGTCCCGTGAAGGATGAACTTTCCATTCGTTCTTGAATGGTGCCTCTCCGTAGAGTTCAATCAAGTCGTTGAAGCTGTCGATTATGCGGTTCAACTTCTTCTCAATCTGTTCCGCATTCAATTGCAGCTCAGTAATGAGCCTGTCAATTTTGTTAATGAAAAGAACAGGATGCACGCGTTCCTCAAGTGCTTGCCGAACCACAATCTCCGTCTGTGCCATTATCTCTTCTACCGCGTCAACAACGACAACTGCGCCGTCAATTGCGCGCAATGCTCGGGTGACTTTGCCCGTGAAATCCACATGCCCTGGAGTGTCAACCAAATTAACTATGTAAGTAGCGTCTGCGGCTTTGTAGAGCAAGCTTATGTTGGCGGTTTTTATAGTGATTTTCCGTTTTTGTTCTTCTTCGAGGTAGT
>JBGOXQ010000299.1:0-2971 GCA_041479225.1 Bathyarchaeia archaeon | reverse complement strand
CTCAAATGCCCTCTCGAAATTCTATTCAGCAAAAAGTGTACCAATAAACAGCAGTATGCTTATGGCAACCAAATACGAAGCAATTAGATTCCCGCGTGGTGACGTTGAACTTGGTTTCTGCGAGAACTGTGCTTTCATATCTAATTTAGCTTTTAACCCATCGAAATTGGATTATTCAGCGTTATGCCCCGAAGAACAAGTTTTCTCAGCAACATTTAATGCATATGCACAGAAACTAGCTAACCATCTCATTAAAGAACATGACTTACATGATAAAAGCATACTGGAAATTGGATGTGGGCGAGGAGACTTCTTATCTTTGCTCTGCGAACTAGGCAACAATTCTGGTACAGGAATCGATCCCTCTTTCGTCAGTGGCGATATCCAAAGTAAGGTTGCTAACCGTTTAACATTTATTCACGATTATTTCTCAATTGAACATTCCAAATATGTAGGCGATCTTGTTTGTTGCCGTCATACTCTAGAACATATTCACAATACAGCCGAATTCATTAACAGTTTAAGACTTGCTATAGGCAGTCGTTTGGACACCGCTGTTTTCTTTGAAGTACCTGACGTAACTCGAATTCTGCGAGAAGTGGCTTTCTGGGACATCTACTACGAGCATTGCTCTTATTTTAACCTCGGATCTTTAGCCCGTTTATTCAGATTATGTAAGTTTGATGTTAAACATCTCACTAGGGACTACTTTGATCAATATCTGCTAATTGAAGCCAAACCCATAACTGAAGCTTCAGATAAGAGATATGATATTGAAGAAAGCGTTGAAGAAACAGCTAAAAACGTGCAGTCATTTTCTGCGAATTGCCAAATTAAGTTGTCCCAATGGAAGACGCGTCTTCAACAGATTCACGCAGATAAGAGGAGAGCCATCATTTGGGGATCAGGATCTAAATGTGTTGCCTTCATGACAACACTTGCTATTGAGGATGAAATCGAGTATGTTGTTGATATTAATCCTTGCAGACACGGGAAATTTATTCCAGGCGTGGGCAAACAAATAATGTCTCCAAAATTCTTGAAGAAGTATCAGCCTGAAACTGTGTTTGTTATGAACCCTGTTTACTGTAACGAAATCGGAGAAATGCTTGAAAGCATGGATATTAAAGCTGAGCTTATTCCTTGCTGCTAAAAACTCATTTTGAGTTTTGAAATAAGCCAATCAAGATATAGACCTATCCTCTTCTTTCTCATTGCCATTTTTTGCTACAACTCAATTAAATTACTAAGTCGTAGGAATATAATTAATATACTTATATTTTCAATACCATTGACTGCGGAATCGTTTATGCGAGTGTTAGTAACTGGAAACAATGGGTATATAGGCACTGTAATGGTTCCCCTGTTGCAGTCCCACGGATTTGATGTTTCGGGGCTGGATAGCGACCTTTTTGAAGGATCCACCTTTGGAGATGCGTCAGGTGAAGGAAAAATCAGTGAAATTCCTTATCTAAAAAAAGACGTTAGAGATGTCGAAGTTTCCGATTTGAAAGGTATTGACGCTGTAGTTCATCTGTGTGCGCTGTCTAATGATCCCCTTGGCAACTTCAACCCAGATCTCACAAATGAAATTAACTTTTTGGCTTCGGTTAGGTTCGCAAAGCTTGCTAAGAAGGCAGGGGTTAGACGTTTTGTGTTCTCTTCATCTTGCAGTGTATACGGAGCGTCCACTGAAGAGATTGTAACTGAACAGTCAGCAACAAACCCAGTTACCCCTTATGGCGAATCAAAGTTACGAGTCGAACAGAGCGTTTCCAAACTCGCCGACTCAGACTTTTGCCCTACTTTTATGCGCTCGGCAACCGCTTACGGTGTGTCTCCCATGCTTCGATGCGATTTAGTTCTTAACAACCTGACTGCTTGGGCCTATACAAAAAAACTCGTCTTCTTAAAAAGCGACGGCACTCCGTGGCGCCCGATAGTACATGTTCAAGATATCTCAAGAGCGTTCGTAGCTGTTCTTGATGCGCCAAAGGACTTGGTTAATAATGAAGTTTTCAATATAGGAAGGACCGAAGAGAACTATCGAATAAGGGAAATTGCTAACATTGTAAAAGAGACAGTTCCTGACTCGAGAATTGAGTATGCGAAGGATGCTGAACCTGACAAACGTTCATACCGAGTTGACTTCACCAAAATTGCTACTGTATTGCGTAATTTTAAGCCTGAGTGGAACGCTCGTTTAGGCGCAAACCAGCTATTTGAGGCCTTTAAGAAGGCAGGTCTAATTCTTGAAGATTTTGAGGGATTTCGGTATAGGCGAATTACTAACCTTGAAAATAGTATCCTTTCTGGTCGTTTGGATAAAACACTGCGCAGAAGAGGTGTTGAAGCTTCAAAAGCTTAAGATTTGCGCTCAAATTATGGGAACTGGATGCAAAGCAACTTTTTTGGGGTCATGAGCAATGACAAAAACCGATTTGTCCCGATGCAGATTCTGCGGCGAGAATCTAGAGCATACATTCGTTGATTTAGGGATGCAACCGCTTTGTGAGAGTTATTTACGACTGGATCAATTAAACATGATGGAGCCTTTTTTTCCATTACATACCTATGTTTGCAGTAAATGTTTTCTGGTTCAATTGGACGAGTATGTTTCCCCTAATGAAATCTTCAGCGAATATGCATATTTTTCTTCATATTCTGAAGTCTGGTTAAAACATGCAAAGAATTATGTTGATTCAATTACTGAAAAGCTTGAATTGAACGAGAAAAGCCAAATAATAGAAGTTGCCAGTAACGACGGATACCTCTTACAATACTTTGTCCAGAAAGGGCTTCCAGTTCTAGGTATTGAACCAGCGGCTAATGTTGCCAAGATAGCTATTGGAAAGCGCATTCCTACTATCGTTGACTTCTTTGGTCGGAAGATTGCTAATGAACTGGCAAAAGAGAAAAAACATGCCGATCTCCTGATCGGGAATAACGTGTTGGCTCAGGTGCCTAACCT
>JBGOXQ010000298.1:0-3019 GCA_041479225.1 Bathyarchaeia archaeon | reverse complement strand
TTCCAAAACTCGCATGCATATGCAGTATTGGCTTTCCGGATTCGTCCGTGAAAATGGTGCCTACGCCGCATGCTTCATGCACTCCTTTCAATAGTGTTATCATTGGTTCAGGCGGAAGAGCAGCACCATCTTTTGGTCCAACGACGACTTTGCTTTTGTTTTCTGCGCCGCCTAGAAAGAAACACAGGGCGCTTGAGATGTGTTTTTCAGAAGCGAAGGATTCGATGACTTCATGCAGTCGTTCTCCATGTTGGAGTCTTAAAATGAAGATTCTACCAAGTTTGGCTTCGGTAAAGTGCAAAGCGAACATTCTCCTTTAGGTTAAAGGAGTATGCCAAGTATAATAAGGATTTTAAGTAATCTGAAACTTGAGCATTCAGCAAGTTAAATGAAAAGCTTGCTTGGCGTCTTATATTCTGTCTATATAGAATACTTTGTTTGCTTCTTCCTTTCTCTTTTTTAGAGACAGAGCTTTTGAGCAGCTGGCTTTTGCTACTATAACACCGTATTCCGCCGCACTTTGCGATGTTAGGCAAATCGAATTTGCCATAGGTTTTGATTCTTTTGAATTTGACATTATTAATCACTTGGGGACTCTGCAAGAGAGCGTTAAGGCTTTATAAACGTTATGTCGTTTCAACAGAATTAATTACAGTTGACAAATTATTCGCATAATGCAAATGTTTAATGGAAATATTGATTTGTAAAGTTTATCTTGGATTTCTTGATGGTTTATTGTTAACGTTTAAAACGGTCGTTTTTCCACACGTCCGCGCTGTCGCTGTAGCCTCGGCGCTCCCAGAAACCTAATTCTTTGCCTCTTGTAAACTTCAAATGCTCAACCCACAACGCGCTCTTGTAGGCATATTTGCTTGGAACTACAAGACGCACTGGAAAACCATACCCCTCCTCCAAAACTTCACCATTAAGCTTGTAAGCTAAAAGAACATCATCAGATGCAAGTTCCTCCCGATAAAGCGAAGTAGTGTACGAATCGGCACATTCGAAAGTGACTGTTTTGGCAGTGTCTTTGGGTTTGTCGATTTTTTGTATTTCTTTTATATGTTCGCCTTCGCAGCGGCAATCAACTACACTCCAACCTTCCACGCAATGAAAATCACTAACTGAAACAATTTTAGGCAGTTCCAGAAAGTCAGCCCAATTCAGCCGAACGGGGTTTTCCACTTCACCATCAACAGTTAACGTGTATGTTTCCAGTTTTATCTGTGGGTTAGCGCTGGTTATGCCTGGATGGTCAATGCCCCAACGCAAAATACGTTCAGTAGCCACTTGGTCAGGCGGCAACTTCTTGATTTCACGAGACAAAACTAAAACCTTCAATAAGAATTGAAAGGTCGGTGGCAAAAAAAGCTTGCTGAAAAGAGCATCACGTGGAGAAGAAGCTTGTCAACTGCTTTTGCTTTACTTCTTCTCTGCTGAAGCGTGAGACTTTAACGCCTACCCGTCGTATCTCAAGCTGTGATTCGCTTAGGAATTTTTCAAGCAATTCTTTTACGTTGCGTTTGATTGTTTCCTCATCTTTGGATGGCTGCTCAAGCGTTATCATTCTGCTTTTAGTGGTTAAATCAGTCATAATGGCTATTATTGCGATTTGCCTAAAGGTGAGGCTCTTTTGCGCGATTTCTTGGTAGATTTCATTGATTAACTGCTCTGTTCTCTGCAAAATGAACGCTAAATCGCGGGTGTCCTGCTTTAGTGTGGCTATTCTGCTTATGGACTCGGCTTCGCCCTGCTCCAAAACAGGTTCGTTATCTATGCCATTGGCCGCATTGTGAAAATAAACACCAAGTGTTTTGCCATAAACTTCAATAAGCCTTTGCACATCAAAGTTTGCCAAGTCGCCGATGGTTTTGATTCCTAACGTGTCCATTCGAGCGCTTATCTTGCGTCCCACGCCAAGTAATCGGTCCACTGGCAAATTTGAAAGAAAAACTTGGGTTTCGTCAGGTTTTATGGTTGTTAAGCCGTCGGGTTTTTGGCTGTCGCACGCTATTTTGGCGATTAGCTTGTTTGAGCCTATGCCAACTGAGAAACTTATTCCAACTTGACTTTTGACGTCGGACTTTATTTTTTGTGCGTAATCCTTTGCTTTTTCGAAGCTGCCCACAACGTTGTCTGTTACGTCTAAGTACGCTTCGTCCACGCTTACCTGCTCAAAGGCGCTGGTGTAGCCGCGGAGAAGTTGCATTATCCTGTCGCTTATTTGTTCATAGTACTCATGGTCGACGGGTAGGAAAACGGCGTCGGTGCCTTCCAATTTCCGCTTAGCCAAGAACAAGGGCATCCCAGACTTAACACCATATTTGCGGGCAACATAGTTGCTGGTGCTTACTGCTCCGCTTTCTTCCGTGCGCCCTGAGTAGACGCCTACGACAACGGGCTTATCTTTCAGGCTGGGGTTTCGCAGTTCCTCGCATTGAGCAAAAAAGTAATCGAAATCCACCAGCATTATTACTCGTGCTTGCGTAAAGTTCACGCTCCATCATTCTTAGGCAACAGCCATGACCCGTCGCAGGCTGCGGTATTCAGTTGGGCTAAGCCTTCTCTGCAAACGCCAAACTTCATTCCATTCGCCAATGTCAAATCACGGACATTCTTCATTAGCTTGAACCTGAGGTCTTTGGGCAAAAGCGTGCTTCCGCCTAATCGTTCGCCCTGTTGGAAGTAGAGGGGTTTAAGTTTTTCCGCTACTTGCGGCACGACTTGGCAGAGTCTTGACCAGCTGTCTGGTTTGGCTTTGTATGTTGAGCTTGTTATGTGCTTAACGCCCAAGCTTGCGAGAGTGGCGATTAGTTTTTGGGGTTGGTCGTTTACAAATGGGATAATTGGGTCTATTCGAACGGACACGGGGATGCCGCTTTTGATTAAGTCCTTCACTGCCCTGAGGCGCTCGGAGGGTGTGGGCGCGTTTGGCTCAAGCAGTTTGGCGAGTTTTTCGTCGTCGGTTGTTATGGTAAACGCTACAGTTGAAGGAATCTTGCAAAGCAGGTCATCGTCT
>JBGOXQ010000297.1:0-3031 GCA_041479225.1 Bathyarchaeia archaeon | reverse complement strand
TTCAGAGCACTTGTGTTTTATGCAACCTTAGATAGTATTTTAAGTAAACCCCGCTCATATGTTATCGTAGACGCTTCAGGTGCATAGCAGGCTGACAGCTGCAACACAAGAGAGATGAGGGATGAATAAACTGTCAAAGTTTATCTTCATACCTGCTATAATAGTTATAACAATATTCATTCTGCAACCCGCCCAAACAGCAAGCGCAGCCAACAGCGACCTATACTGGCAACCAGAACTGCCGTATCCAGAAAACGTATTGGCTCAGCCAAATTACTTTGCAGGCTTGTTGCCGCAGTTTCCGCTGCCTTGCTACGGTCCACACATGACCGCAAACATCAGCAAAACACAAGCAAACATAAACGAATCTGTAACTGTTGCTGGCAAAATATGCCCACCAGCACCAAACGCCACCGTGCTGGTAACTTTTGTCAGACCCGACTACAGCTATGTGAACATAAATGTCTCAGCAAGTTCCGAAACAGGCGATTTCAACGCCACATTACAGCTTGACATGGCTGGGCTGTGGAATATTTTTCCGTTAGAAAATCACATCAGCGACCGACTTTTCGTAAACGTAACTGACCCCTCAGGCTCAGCGTCTCCACTTGTCCCACGCCAGTACCCGCCTCCACCAGATACGCCTTACGTGGTACCAATAGCTGTAATCTCCATCGGCATCGGAGCGACCGCGGTTGCCCTGGCTGTAGTTAAGAAAGACAAGACCCGAAAAATCAGCTCTTTGAGACTGCTCGTCCAAATAGTTTTCGTTTTCATTCTTTTCGTAGGCATTTTCCCCAACCTCATCCATCTGCCTGAAGTGCCCTCCGCAGAGATTGCCCAACACGAATTCCTAATCGGCGTAGACCCGCTCAATGGACCCTTGCCTGATGGATGGCCCATTCCGACGTTCGGATGCTACTATCCCTGCGGAAGAACCGTAACCTGCGTGCTCTGGCAAATACAAGCGTACATCTACCCATTTTGGAACACAGGTCACGGTTGGGCTGTGGATTACGCCACCTCAGGTGCTGTGAGATTGGCGGTTGTCTTCGGCGTGGTTATCCTTGCGTCTATTCTGCTGGGGCGATTGTTCTGCGGATGGCTCTGTCCCTTCGGCTTATATTTGGACTTAGTTACACGCTTGAGGAAAGCCGTGAAGATTAAGCATCGAAGTTTCTCAGATCAGTTTAATGAGAAATTTCATCAACTCAGCTACGTCATCCTTGCAGTAATCCTGATTTTATGCGTGCTTTTCGCCTCGCAAGCCATCGTTGGCACCCAGCTGGTTCCTGAAACCCAGAATGGAGGGTTTGTGTACACTTATTTTTCTGCGCCGTTCTGCCAAGTGTGCCCCATGAAGCCCTTGTGCATGCTGACCGAAACTGCTTCAGGAGTGCTCAAGCCCGAATGGACTTTCGGCACGACCACAGGACAATTCTATCAGTTAGGCTACTACGTGACCTCATTGAACGTTGCAGTGCTTATCATAGTAACCATTGCAGCTTTCTTCTTCAGACGCTCTTGGTGCAGAATCTGTCCCTTAGGCGGATTAATCGCGTTATTCAACAGATTTCCTCCTTTCAAATGGGTTTCCGCCGTGCGACTTGACAAAACGGGAGAAAAATGTACAAAATGCGGCACATGCAGACGCGTCTGCCCAACTCAAGTCACCAAAGTCTACGAGGATATGAGTGGAGATGTCGCTAACTCGCAGTGTTTACTCTGCTTGCGATGCGTGGAAATGTGCCCTGAAGAAGGTTGCTTGAAGTTCAAGTTTGCTGGGAAAACAGTTTGTAAATCCAGAAACTGGTTAAACAAAACGTAACAGTAAGCGCTAGCGTTGCAGTAACAGCAAGGGGTAGCAGAGGCTTGCTGTGAAGTGTTCTCACATGAGAACCATGATGTTCTTGGGGGAGAGCTATTAGCAACATGGCATTAGATTATGGAAGGGGCAAGAAACAAAATGGACAGAAAAACTACACTGAAGGCAGCCTATTTACTGACGCTTCTGCTAGGGGCATCAATCGGTTTCCAACTTACTCTTCTGGCGAGAGCGAACTTTTTCCCTGACCCTGGTCCAGACTTGCCTCGGATCTACATCAGAAGCGACGGAACTGTTGAGCCATCGTCAGCGCCCATCCTGAGAACTGGAAGTCGGTACCAACTAACGGGCAACATTACTCTTTTCACTGTTGAGATTCAACGCGACAACATTGTCATTGATGGTTCAGATTACTTTATTATGGGAAATGAAAGTTGGGTTGGAACCGCTCCGCGCTCGGCTGACGCTGGAAACAACGGCATAATTATAGCAGCAAGAAACAACGTAACGATTACACGGTTATATATTGAAAAGTGCACCACAGGAATCAGGATATCCACCTCTTCGAACATCAACATCAACGGCAATGTGTTCATCAACGAAACCGCCGCCATGGATGACACCATGGGAATAGCAATCCAAAACTCTTCACTTGTACTAATTGAAAACAACAACTTCACCGGCATCCACGGTTCAGCCATCATCTGCAACGGCACAAACAACATCATCAGAGGGAATACTCTAACCGACGGAATCGCCAGCATAGATGGCAGCATAGCCCTTGAAGGCTCATCAAACACAATATCAGACAACAAAATCGAAGATCTGCTCCCGATAACAATGGACAAAGCGAACTCGAACACAATTGCAAGAAACAACATCACTGGACCCGCGTACCAGAACTATGAGGGCAACGAAGGCATCGCCCTCTATGTCAACTGTTCAAATAACGTGATCTATGGCAACAACATAACAGGATTCGTCAACCAGGCTATTCGAACAGTTTTTAGCTGCTCAAACAACACCATCTACGATAACTACTTTGCAAATAACGGGTTTGCTGTAGCTCTTCAAGATGGAGCCGTAAACAACACGTTCTATGGCAATACCTTTACGGCAACCTCCTGCAAAATCCAAATTAATGATGATGGTGTAGAGGGCACTTTCTGGGATAACGGGACCATAGGCAACTTCTGGGGCGATTAT
>JBGOXQ010000296.1:0-3061 GCA_041479225.1 Bathyarchaeia archaeon | reverse complement strand
TTAGATGAAAAATCGCAATAGCTCCAGCTGACACCCAATTATCCAGCTGCAACCTTTTGGAAACATTAAATTTATTAGTGGTTCCTTCAATGCATATTGGTTAAAGGCGATTACAGTGGCACTTGGCTCAAAACTTCAAATTGAAAACCTCGGCTCATTAGCCAGCGTAGCATTCTACGGCATAGCAGGCATACTGCTTCTGGTTTTGTTGGCTCTTAGCGGTTTTCCACCCCACATAGGATTAATCGGCATAACCAGCCTAATCACGGCTTATGGGCTCTTGAGGAAACGTTCGTGGGCAATCTGGATGGTTGCCGCATTGTTCTTCGTCGCCACAGCCTTCAGCCTCTACACACTGTACTACGTGCTTTCCACAGACGCACTTGCATCAATAGGCATGATTGCATACGCAGTGTTGACCTGGATATTCACGGCTTACGCAATCTCCAAAAGAGAGAAAGACTAAATTCAGTTAATCAAGAAGCCACACCGTAACTTCATCATCAGCATCAATGAACTGCTGATTTTCAGGAATCTCCACAAACCCGTCAGCCTTCGCAAGTGTCGTTATGGCTCCTGAAGCACCTGTTTCCACCGCCTCAGCGACCAACTTCGCTTGGTCTTTTCGCAATTTAACCATCACAAATGTACGTCTGCCTTTCGCAGAGAACATTCTGCCACCAGCCACTGCCTTAACCGAAGCCAATTCACTTGCAGCTTTTCCCGCCATTGCTTGGATAACTGGACGAGCAAGCAAAAGAAACGTCAACAAAGCCGAAGCAGGATGACCTGGGAATGAAAACACGGGTTTTTCTCCGATTAAAGCTGCGGTTACTGGCTTCCCAGGTTTAAGGGCAACTCCTGAAAAAATCAGTCCAGGCTTGCCTAATGAACTGACCGTTTCGGGCATGAGGTCTTTTGGACCGACGGATACTCCGCCTGAAGTCACAACCATATCCGCGGAAACCAATGCGTGCTCCAGCGCTTTCCGCAGCTCAGCTTTGTCGTCAGGAACCACGCCTTGATAAACTGGTTTTCCACTGCTTTCCAACACAGCAGTGTATAGGCTGTAAGCGTTTATATCGTAGATTTTTCCAGGCGGCAATACATTGCCTGGCTCTGTGACTTCTCCGCCTGTGGATAAGACGGCAACTTTGGGAATTCGGTACACTTTGATTTTTGCCTTGCCTAAAGCAGCTAAAACTCCAATTTCTCTGGAACCCAAAACTTTGCCTGCTTGGAGGACGGCTTCGCCATTTTTTATATCTGAACCTCTCTTCATCACGTTCTCGTTTTTCGTGACTGAGCTGTAGACTTTGACGTTGCCGTTTTGCTTGTCTGAGTCTTCAACCATAACGATTGCATCTGCGCCTTCAGGAACTGGAGCACCCGTGACGATTTCGGCTGCTTCGCCCTTCGCCACGGCAACTTGGGGCATTTCGCCGATGTTTACGGTTCCACAGACCTTCAACGTAACAGGCTGATTTTCTTCCGCGCCAAAAGTGTCCTCTGCCTTTACGGCGTAGCCGTCAACGGTTGACCTGTTGAACGGCGGAATATCCAGCGTGGAGACTGCATCTTCGGCGAGAATACGTTTATGCGCTTCTAAAAGGGGAATTTCTTCAGTGCCCAACGGTTTAGGTTTCATGTGTTGGCTGATGGCTTTTTTCGCTTCATCGAAGGTCATCAGCTTCCTGAACAAACAGCTTACTCCTCCACTTCTCCGAACAGGTGCACCGTGACTGCTTCGCCTTCGGCTATGCCTTCGCGGTTTTCTGGAACAATTACGTAGCCATTTGCCTTCGTCATGGTGGAAATTGTACCTGAACCACGTGCACTTATGGGTTCTGCTAAGAGTTGGTCGTTTTTCTGGAAGACTTTGACACGCACGAAGTTCTTTCTGCCGAGTGCCGTGGTGATTTTTCTTGTCATGACTGCTTTTACTTGGCAGCGCTGTTCTTCTTTGGGGAGTCCAAGCAGTTTGCATATGAGGGGTCTGGCAAACACTTCGAACCCTGTTATAGCCGCCACAGGATTCCCTGAAAGAACCATTACTGGTTTGCCTTCAAGCACTGCTAAGCCAGTAGGCATGGCTGGTCTCATTGCTATGCCGTGGACGATTATGCCTGGTTCGCCGATTTTGTTCACGGCTTCAGGTACGAGGTCTAGTCCTCCTACGCTTGTTCCGCCTGTGGTTATGATTGCGTCGGCGATTTTTAGTCCGATTTGGATTTTTTCTGCGATTTCGTTTATGTCGTCTTTTGCTATGCCTAAGTCTAGTGGTTCAGCGTCAAGTTCGAGGCACATGGCTGAGAGGGTGATTCGGTTGGAGTCGTAGATTTGTTTTTCGTTTCGTTCTGTGCCGACTTCGGCAAGTTCGTTTCCTGTGGTTATGATGGCGATTTTTGGTTTTTCGATGACTTTGATTTCGCTAATGCCGAGTGCAGAGAGCAATCCTAAGTGATAAGGTTTGAGTCGGGTTCCTGCTTTTGCGGCGGTTTCGCCTTTTTTCACATCTTCTGCTTTGCGCGAGATGTTGTCGTAGGGTGCTGCTTGGACCCAGATTTCGGTTTTTGAATCCGCCTTCTTGGTGTTTTCTAGCATTACAACGGCGTCTGCTCCTTTGGGGATTGGTTGTCCCGTCCATATTTGTTTGGCTTCTCTGTGGGCTGTGTCTTTAAGTTCGTCGCCTTCAGTTAACCTGAACAGTAGCGGCTTGGATTGGGAAGCTCCTGTGGTGTCTTCGCTTCGAACGGCGTATCCGTCTACTGCTGACCTGTCGAATCTTGGCAGGTCTTCGCTGGCTACTATGTCTTCGGCTAATACTCGGTTGAATCCCTCTGTTAATGGGATGGTTACGTCTCTGCAACGCTGGATCTGCAGAGTGTTGAACCACGTTTGTAAGGCTTCATAGGTGAATGTTAGTTTTTGGAATCCCTTCAGTTTAGACAAAACTGCTCACACCAGAAGCCATTATCAACACTCAAATAAAAAGTGTACCAAACAAAAGGCTTCCGGATTCTGCTGTTCAGAAAGTTTTTCTGTCCGCTCGATTTTGTTC
>JBGOXQ010000295.1:0-3080 GCA_041479225.1 Bathyarchaeia archaeon | reverse complement strand
AATGCAATGGCGTGTCTTGCCAGTTGGAACCCGTTATGACTATACCGTAGTTATTCTGGAACCATACGCTTCTCGAGAGAACGATCAAACAGAGAACAAATATTATCGCGAAAACTGCCGCGTTTGTTTTACTGAATCGCTTGATTCGGGAAAAACCTCCAAGAGAACTTGCCTCTTGCTTTTTGAAAATCACTGCGGTGTAAATTGTTGCTATGAGGAGAAAGCCGCCGAGGATAGTTTCTCTGGAGTACCCGAGAAGCAAAGACAAGTAATACGTTAGCGTAGTTGTGATTAAGACGCTGATTATAGGAATAAACGCGTAAACTTCGTAGGATTTTAGCTTAAAGAATCTTGAGAAAATCAAGCCTGGAACTAAGAAAGTGAAGATAAACGCGGTAAACAGTGCCAAATAAGCTGAAAGAAAAGATAGCCCCGTCAGCAACAACAGCAAGAGGGAAAACCAGTACTTCTGCGCAAGTGTTGAAGGTTCTTTGATTCTGTTTCCCCCATGCTTTTAGAATGGTGCTGAGTTCAAACGTTAGACACATATCTGCAAATAAAAGGTTTTCAGAAATGGGGCGAAGCCCAAGAGTAGGTTTCGAGCTGTCAGAAAGCCCAGTTGCCCAACGCGAAAAGCGCCGTGAAGAAGCAAAGTGCCGCTAAGAAAAGAATAGTGACTCCTATTGTGACCGCTTTCCTCCGTGAAAGCAAGCCTAAGATGATGAACACGGGAAACATAGACACTACGTATCGGGGAACACTTAACCACCATGTGGTGGACACGGCGAGTATCCAAATGAGCAGCATGTACACGTTGTATGAAGGGCGAATTCGCACTTTGTCACCAGCCACCACTGATAGGAGCCCGAAAATGGCGAAGACCAACGGGGCAGCTCCAGTTGTTATGTTTTCTGGAAAAGTTCTGCCTAAGGCTAACCAAGTCTGCCTTAAACCTTCAACAGGGTCGATGCCGTTGCCCCAATGCGTCTTTTCAACCGTTATGAATGTGAACGGGTTCCCAGTTACCTGGTAGTTTAAGCCGAGATATATGGAAAAACCTGCGATGATGAGGCTTATCCAGAGGATATTAGCGGTTATTTTTCGTGGTTTCCAATTTTTCTGATGCAAATATTCCACTATGAGCACAGGCAGAAGCAGAAGCCCTCCAATTCTCGTTAAAGAAGCGAAAAATCCAAAGGAACTTGATACAGCCCACTTGCCAAGGCGAGCATAGTACAGGCTGGCTAAGACTAAAGCGAAGAAGAGCCCTTCAGTGTACGGGGCAGACAAGAAATAAGCCGTTGGAAAAACACTCAAAAAGAGAACAGCTTTCTTCGCCACTCCATCATCATAATCCAGTTTAGCCAGTTTGAATAGGTAAACGAAGCCTACTATGGAGAAGAAGTTTGAAATGGCAAGCGCTGACCAGCCGATGTAGTTTGGGTCAAAGGTGATTAGCCGTATGAGAATGGGGTAAAGTGGGAAATATACGATGAGGTTAGCTTGGTCGCCTGTGTTGATGTACCAGTTTTTTGCGATGTCGATGTAATGTTGTCCATCTTGGGGTGCACCCTGCCGCAAGAAAGCATGCGTTATTATAGTCAGTGGCGACGAGGCACCCTCATGCAAGTACACAGCGGCATAGCCTATAGAAAAAACTAGAATTTTCGCCAATATCACAATGAGTATGGCTACTTTCAGCGAGTAAGGGATTCTTTGGAATAGAGATAGGACTTTCACATGGCGCCCAGACAGTAGAGTATCTTTCTTCAGTTGATAAAATCATGCAGGCCAAAGGGTATATAAAATTGGGGAAACTCCCCGAGTGAAGACGGCAAACTCAGGTGAAGTAGGATTCCAGCGTTGCTGCTTGATTATTTGAACCTACGACAAGCGTAGTGTTTGTACTCTGATTCCATTCAATTAGTAGGTATCGTCCGTTTGCAAACCAGTGGCAACTGTCGTCTCCTGCGGCTTCTGTGGCGTTCGCCATATTGTGAAATGCTATATAGAATTCGCTGGCGTCGCAGCTGGTATCCCATTTAATGTTCCATGTAAAGAGATACTCGCTTCCACGTTCATAGTAGGTAAAGTTGTCTCCTGCCCACCCTGCGGCGGCTTGTTTCGCTTCGTTTTCGCTTATCCATTTGTTTCCTTCGCCTGTGTGAAGCATGTTTTGGATGAAGTATTCACCATAGGTGTTGTAGTTCATGCCGTGGTCAGTTGGTATGAGGGTCCAGCTGTTTTCTGATGGAATTGGCGCTGGGACTTCCTGAGCGGTTTCATTCGCGAAGTACTTATCCGGGTGCAGAATCTGCTCAGTGGTGTCAGGTGTATAACCTCTTTGATACGCTTGGTTCACGGTTGACCACCCGCTTTGATTGTATAATGCAACAACAAAGTCTTTACCCTGGATATACGGGAACCAGTTGAGATTGGTAACGGTTTGGGGCATCGGGTGAATCGCGTTAAACTCAGGGATATCTATAAGAAAGCTGGGAATTTGACTTGCAGGTTGAGCACTTGGAGTGTAGTGAGCTTGGAAGTAGTCTCCCATATACGATGCATCTCCTTCGATTAGACCAGCGTGAGCTTTCTCCATATCAAAGGTCGTAGGGTTAATCAAACTGGGCTGCCAAATGTGCGTAAATTCATGAACAAAGGTTCCCTCTGCCCCAGGCAGGTCCCAAGGGTCAAAGTTCTCTTTAATCACGTAAATTTCTCCTGGAAGGGTCGCTGCACCCCAGTCTGCTGTCCATTCCAAAGCAGCTTGGTAGAGGCTGTCGTTTTCTTGCATCATGAACAAGCTTTTGTAGATGTTTTCTTGTCTGTTGATGTTAACGATGTTTGAATCTGCAACTGTCCTTCCCCATCGGTCAACAGCGTCTTGTTTAGTGATGACGTGAAGCTGTATATCTTGAGTTATGGTGACGTTTCTAATTTTTTGCACTTCGTCTTTAGCTTGGTTGAAGATTTTTTGGGCTTGTGCCGTGTAGGTAGCCATATCTGCGGTTAATGCGGGATTCAGTGCGGTTATGGAGTAGGCTGCGATGAAGATGGTGGCGATTATGGCTAATGTT
>JBGOXQ010000294.1:0-3085 GCA_041479225.1 Bathyarchaeia archaeon | reverse complement strand
CGTTTCGGTGCAGATTACCTCGAAGGACTTCCCTTGCTTCAATGCTTTGCTCAGCATGTACGTGACCGTGGAAGAGTGGCAGTGAGTGAAAACTACGGCGCCGTCGCGGATTCTTTTTGCGCCTATTTCTGCGATGCGTTCTTTGGAGGCTTCAAGGGTCTTCTGGAAATTCTGTGAACTTGAGGCAACGAGGTTGCAGAGTTCGGTGACGTTTCTTTCGTCGCTGTCTTCTACTTGGCTGATTACCCAGCGTACAGCGTTCCGCATGAGGGGTTCAGTTTCCCTTGACGCAAACAGCAGTTCTCTTGCTTCGGAGAGTTCCTCGATGAAGCTTTTTCGGGTTTTGGCTTTGGTTTCCGCGGCTAAGGATTCGAGGGCTTTTATGGCGGCTATGGCGACGCTTCTTGCGCCTTGCACTTCCAACCGTCGAATCCTTTCCGCCGTAACACGTAGTGTCTCAGTCACTTGAGGTCCCTTTGCAGAACGGGTCTGTTGGTCCAAGTATTATATGGCGAAACATATAAGGCAATTGAAGCAAAATGCTAAGCGATAAAGAATGCAGCCAGACATGGAAAGCGTCAACAGCATCCTGAAGCCGATAATTGGTCCGTGGTACGAGTCGCTGGAGAACCCGCGGAAAGCCCAAGAACAAGTACTGTACGACCTGCTCAAAAAATACGGCGCCACAGACTATGGAGCAAGCCATAATGCGCTTAAAATCACAGGAACCACAGAATTTCAAAAGAACTTTCCTATAATTGATTACAAGGGACTTTTACCGTATTTCTCGCAAGCGAAAGAAGGCAACTACAAAGTAATCTTGTCTGAAAAACCCGAATGCTGGGTCATGACTCGCGGCTCAACAGGCAAATCCAAAGTCATCCCAGCCACGCCGACACATCTTAAGCAGATATTCACGTGTGGTGCCCGAGCGCTGGTGCATTATGCGTTGAGAAAGGATAATTTTGACGTTTTCACGGGCGACATACTAAACTTGAATTTTCCCAGCAGCGTTCACACCATGACCCAAGACGGCAAAGAAGTCACCTACGGATACAGTTCAGGCACCTACGCGAGGCTAAACCCCATGTTTGACCGAGTCAGCCTTTTGCCAAAGCAAGAAGACATTGATGTGTTGGGTTCAGGAATCGGCAGGGCAGACTGGGAACAACGGTTTGAGCTGGCGTATCAGCAGGCGATTGAAAAAAACGTGACCGCCACCATGGGAGTGACCCCAGTCGTTTTGGCTTTTGCAAAGTACATCAAACACAAGCACGGCAAGAAACCCGCGGACCTGTGGAAGTTTCAGGCATTGTTCTGCACGAGCGTGCGCAAGATACATTTCAAGTACGGACCTGTTCTCCGCAAGTATTTTGGTCCTGCGCCGATCGTGGAGATGTACACTGCGACGGAGGGCGTTTTTGCCCAGCAGTACGATGACCTGCCTTATGTTACGCCGAATTTTGACGGGTACTTCCTTGAAGTGGACATGGGCAAAGAAGTGAAAATGCTGCATGAACTAAAACGCGGCGAATGGGGACGACTCATAATCTCTTCTTGCATGTTTCCCCGCTACGACATCGGCGACATGATAGAAGCCGCTGGAAAAAACTATTACCGCATATTCGGCAGACGAAACGCCATGACGCTTCTGGAGCATAGACTGTATAGGCTATTCCTCGGATGGCTCCTTTAAACAGGAGGAGCAGGATGCCGCCTGCGAGCCATCGTTGAAAGATAAATCGCAACGATTATTATTGCTACACCAATTATCAGTAGCACCAGAGCGTTTTCATATGGTTGCGCAATGAAGCCTACAGCGTGAGCATAAGCAAAGAAGCCTATCACTATGAGAACTAAGCCACCGATCAACCAGCCTACGAAGCCAAACTCACCTTTCTCATGCTTCTCGCCTTTTTCATGTGGCTGATTTTTCTCTTGCTTTTCGTTTTTCTCGTTTTTCTCACCTTTCTCATTTCTCTGAGGATACTGAGGTGGAGACGGGGCTGCTCTTGCGGCTTCAACCTTGAGGGAGGCTCCGCACCTTGGGCAGAACGTCATGGTTTCGTCAACTTTGTTGCCACATTTCGGACAGTACGACATAAACTTCACCCAAATTCTACACTCTATTCTTTATTTCGGATTGACTATTTAAAACCTGCACCTGACCCACTTGCAGTTTTTCATATTTGGATGCTAATAGGGATTCATTGCAGAAACCTAAGGGGGGTAGGGTGCTAATGGCGATTTCAGGCGTCAATTGTATGTTGAAAAAAGCCGCCTACATGCTGCAGGGAAAAAAGAGTTATATCCTGTACCTGTAGAATAGAGAGAATAGGGAGAAGAAGAAAAAATGAAGCAAAACCAGACCTCATCTACTCATCCACAATCGCTCAGAGAAGGCATAATCACCGCAATCGCCTTCGGAGGCTTCCTAATCTTGGTAGGCATGGTTTTTGCCATCACACCAGATTTACCTGCAAAGATAAACGATTTCTTCAAAGGCTTCACCAATGTAGTGTTTCCCTTCCCTGAAGGTTCTTCCACCTCAACGATGTCACTGTTAGCGCCAGCAAATCCAGCCGCTCACTCAGTACTGTACACGGCGGTGATGCAATTCGACATAGGCTTTGGCATTCTGCAAGCCATAATACTAGGACTAAGGTTGATGGTGCATTCGCGGAGACGCAAGATAGCGGAGACGGTGGATCATTTGATTTTCTGGTTCGGCGCAGCGGCCTTAGTTAACGTCTTCCTTCTTGCAGGAACAACCACAGCATGGTTTGAGTATTGGGCTTCACTGATAATTCTCATAGGCGTGGGCTTGGTTGTCCGCGCCATAATTCTCTTAGTCAAGAGACAGAAGGCAGTCTAACGCCTTCTTTTCTTTCAATCAAATGCGCTTATTCTTTTTTGAATTTCCACCATAGCTTAAACACTTGTTTTCCCATGTTGTAGCTGTCTTTCAGAACGTTGACTTTGGTTTTGCGTCCGCTCTTCCACTCCACAGCTATCTCTTTTATCTTGGAGCCCTTACGCTGGGCTCTTACGAATATTTCTGTGTCCCAGAACCAGTGGCGCGCGG
>JBGOXQ010000293.1:0-3097 GCA_041479225.1 Bathyarchaeia archaeon | reverse complement strand
TTCTTTTTTGTTTACGAGTGCGTATGCCCATTTGAGACATGTTTCTCGTGACTCCATATTGCTTAAACAGCCACATAAACCCTCACACATAACTCAAGCATACCAAAGCATACAGAAAATCCGGGTTGTCGACTATAACAACAAATCAGACCGTAAACTGTATCCTAAAAATACAAGATCTAGAATTATCCGGACGGAAAAAGAACTGTTCAACAGATCAACGCGAAAACCCCTAAACGACCATCAAAACAAAAAAGAAAACAATAGTGCTATACAGAAGCCGCATGCAGAATCTTTGGCTTTTAAAAGTTTTGGCAGGGTTGTCTATGTTATTCTTGTGGCTGTTTCTATGATGATGCCTTTTCTACCCAGTGTGTAAGTGAGTCTTCTGGTTGGCACGATGGTGCCGGAAAGTTTCTTCACAATTAGCTGTCTCATGGTTGAGTCTGCAGACCATGTTATGTTGAAGCTCACGGAGCCTTCGGCGAAGTGGTTCATCGTGGTCTCCGACTGTGCATCCTGCATGCCCTCGGTGAGTAGCAGAAAGTGGAATTCCTGGCTTTTTCGGTTTTGATATGTCATGCTTGTCATGAGTTGAGCGATTTCTCTTGTCCTATGAGTTAGCAGCAACTCTGAGGTTGAGTCGACGGCTGTGGCTCTCCTCTGTTTCATTTCTTCTGTGACGATTTCCTGTAGTTCGGTCGTGGATGATGTTTGGAGATTCTTGAACTTCCAGGTGCCTGCTTCCTCAAAGGGCACAGTGTCCCATCCGTAGGCTGACATTTCTTCTCTTATGCTCTCAATGGAAGCGTGGACGGTGAAGTAAGTAACGGATCCGCATGCCTGCCGTACGAAGTTGAAGAGAACCTGTCTTGCGAAAACTTCGTTTCCTGACCCCGGCGGGCCTGACAGCAAGATTATCTTGGGGGGCAGACCTCCCAATAAGAATTCGTCGAGTCCAGCGATCCAAGTTTTGACAGGCTTCATGTGGGATTTAACCTTGTGTGGAATAGTACGACTGCTCAGTTATAGCTTTTGCAGACGAAGCATATTTATTTCAGATACACGAGTGGCCTATTGTGGTTCTTGCGAGTGTCTTTGGATCAACTGCCACATATTCTGTTTTTCGATATATATGGAGTCTTAGCATACCCTTTTTAAGGATGGCAAGCCCAAGAATAATCAAATATTGAATCTGGAGAAAATTGGAATGAATTTCAAAAAAATGAAGAAAAACTTCCGCAAAGATATGCGTGCGATCTCGCCAGTTATAGCAACCTTGCTTATGATAGCCATCGCAGTCGTCGCCTCTCTAGTAGTTTACGCTTGGGTCATGGGATACATGGGCTTCACAACAAACAAGACAGGCTTAGCAATACAAATACAAAGCGCCACTGTGGGTGGTGCGATCTACGTTCAAAACGTTGGCAATGGACCAGTCAGCTTCAGTTCTCTTGTTTACGTTGACGGTACAGGCTACACTATTGCGAATCCACCGACAAATGTGCTTGCCGGTAACACAGTACAGCTAAATGTTCCAGCCGGTACATTCGCGGTAGGAACTCACAGCTACGTCATAAAAGTGACGACAACTGATGGAACTTTCAGCCAATTCAACGCGAATTTCCCATCATAGGCGCTGAACGCCTTGTTTTTTTCCTTTTTTCTTAAGTTTATAAGTCATAATATACAAGATATCTGGGGGGCTATTGCATAGTGACATCAACATCTCGAAGTGAACAGATCAGGAAATTGTTTTCACGCAATAAATCAGCAAAAGCTGTGCAATCGGAGGTCAGGTTGCAGCCCGTAATCCCTGCTAAGAAAGAGGCATCTCTTAAGTGGATTCACACTTCAAAGAAGCCCAAACTTCCAGTTCCCGTGACTCCTGTTCCTCAGGAAGTGCCTATTGCTGAGCCTGCCAAGTTCAAGGTTCTTGAAACATATTCTCTGATTGAGCCGTATGCCTCTGCGAGCATAGTCAAGGATTTGGAGCGAGGCAACATCAGTTACGTTCTTGAGGAGCCTAAACTTACTCAGTTAGACATAGCCAATCTCAAGCGGTTAAAAGAAATTCTTAACCAAGTCATAACTCTGAAGCCCTCGGACCTGAAGTCGAAGAAGACTGCCGAAGATTATCTTTTCAAGATGTGCAAAAAGATCTTCGATTACTACGGCTTCAAGATCGACGTCGAAACCCAGAATAAGTTACTTTACTACATCGCAAGAGATAACCTTGGATTTGGAAAAATCGACGCGTTAATGCATGACCCCCTAATCGAAGACGTGTCATGCGACGGAGTCAACGTTCCCATGTTTATCTGGCACAGGAAATCAGAATCTATCCCTACTAACGTCCGCTTCGAAACCGCCGAGGAGCTAGACTCGTTCGCTTTGCGACTTGCCTATATGTGCGGGAGCCACGTATCCATCGCGCAACCTCTGTTGGACGCCAGCCTGCCTGACGGCAGCCGAATCAACCTCACTTTTGGCAAGGAAGTGACTCGCAAGGGCTCCACGTTCACCATAAGGAAGTTTAAACTTGATCCCTTCACCGTAACCGACCTAATTACTTTTGGCACCTTTTCCGCGGAGATGGGCGCTTTCCTCTGGTTCGCCACGGAAAGCCGCGCTTCGATACTTGTAGCTGGTGGCATTGCTGCGGGGAAAACTACTCTGCTGAACTGTTTGAGTATGTTCATTAAGCCTGACTTGAAAGTTGTGTCCATAGAGGACACGCCGGAGCTTAACCTCCCACATGAAAACTGGATCCCCGCTGCTACCAGAACCCATTTTGGTGCGGCCAAAGAGTCCGCCGATGTCACCTTGTTTGATTTGTTGAAGGCTTCGCTGAGACAGAGACCTGACTACATCATCGTCGGAGAAATCAGGGGTAAAGAAGCCTACACGCTCTTTCAGGCCGTAAGCACAGGTCACCTAGGTATGTCTACTCTTCACGCTGAATCCGTCGAGTCTGCAGTATATCGTTTAGAGTCGGCGCCCATGAATATTCCAAGAACGCTCATAGCAGGCATCGACATCATTCTGGTTCAGAAACGCATCGAAGTGCATGGTAAACCCTTCAGGAAGACAGTTG
>JBGOXQ010000292.1:0-3103 GCA_041479225.1 Bathyarchaeia archaeon | reverse complement strand
TGGCGGGTCTTCCTTGAAGCCATCTGCTTCATACACTTTCTTTTGGGAGCTGAAGGCTCTGCGTGTAATGATGTTCATTTTGTTGTAGTCTATGACTCCGCTAACATGCCCATTGCGATTGAGTGCAGATTGTATTTTGCGGCTTTGTCTTCAAGATAAGACTTCCACAATTTCGCGAGTTCTTCTGTTTTGCCTTCGCGCTCATAGGTTGACTTGACAGCTGAAGAAACGAAAATGGCGAGTTTCTTTTGGGCTAATTCCATTTGAAATTTTTTAAGAAAATCCTCCGCTTCGCCTGTCCACTTGAACATCTGCATGCCGCTCCCGACGATGATTAAGTCGTATTCGGAGATGTTTTTGACTTTCTCCTCTTTCAGGTTCGCGACTTTCACGTCGAAGCCTTCTTCCCGAAGAACTTTCGCGATTTCTTCAGATGTTCCCGCGGTTGCGCCATAGCGAGTGGCATAAACGAGCAATGTTTTCATTTTTGCACCTAAACTCTGCTCGGTCAACTCTTTATAAATTATTTACTTCTAGAGCTACCGCACAGTCTTATGAAAATAAAAAACAAAAGGAAGAAAAGGAAAGTGGTTTATCGGAGTTTCATGAGGACCATTTCTGCTGCAAGTACCATGGGTTCCCATGTTTCGCATAGCGGTGGTGCATAAGCTGTGTCTGCTTTCGCAAGCTCGCGTACGGTCATGCCTTTCTGTATGGCGAAGCTTAGTGCGTTTATGCGTTGGGTGACTTCTTCTCCGCCGATGATTTGGGCGCCGACTATGCGCTGTGACTCCTTCTCTACAACCAGTTTGACTTTGATGGGTTTGGCGCCTGGGAAGTAATCTGCTTTGGTTTTGCTGCTTATGGCTCCGGTTATGACTTCGATGCGGTTCCTTGCCGCGGAAGCTTCGGTTAAGCCTGTGTTGCCTGCCTCAATCTCAAACAGCCTCGTAACCGCAGAAGCCAAAACGCCTGTGAACTGCGAGTAGTCTCCGCCAGCGTTCGCGCCTGCAACTTTGCCTTGGCGAACAGCGATAGTGCCCAGCTGAGCACACATCGGACGATGCGTGAGTATGTTCGGGGATTCAGCGCAGTCACCTACAGCGTAAACGTCTTTCACATCAGTTTCCATCCGCGAATTCGTCTTAATCGCACGCGATTCGCCTAATGGAATGCCGGCGTCAACCGCCAACTTCGTGTTCGCACGGACACCGAAGGCGCTAATGAACAAATCTGCCTCAATTTTCTCGCCGCCAGCCATGATGCCTGTAACTTTATCACCGCCGAGGAACTCTTCCACGCCTTTGCTGATGAGGATGCGCATGCCCTTTTCCTCAAGATGCTCCTGAACCATCTTTGCCATGTCCGCGTCAAGCAGCTGCGGCAGAATCTGCGGCAACATTTCCACTACAGTAACTTTCAAGCCCTGCTCGATTAAGCCGACGCCAACTTCTAAGCCAATTAAGCCTGCGCCCATGATGACTGCGGATTTTGCGCCAGCTTTGACGGCGGCTCGGATTTTCTCGCCATCCTCAATCCCGCGCAGCGAAAGAATGCCCTGTTTCTCTTTGCCTTTAATTGGTGGCATGAATGCGTCTGCTCCTGTGGCGATGACGAGGCTGTCGTAAGGCATCGTTGCTGTGGCTCCAGCGTTGTCTACGTAGGTAACGGTTTTCTCTTTTGTGTTGATGGCTGTGACTTTGGTTTCGTTCTTCAACGTCAGCTTCAGCATCTGGAAATATGCAGGCGGATACACGATGAGGTCTTTGAACTCTGCGATGTGCCCGCCAATAACGAAGGGCAACCCGCATCGGCTGTAACCCGCGTTCTTCTCCTGCGTAATCAACGTAATTTCGGCTGTGCGGTCCTTCTTTCGCGCGGCGGATGCAGCTTCAACGCCTGCAGCGTTAGCGCCAACGACAATGATGCGCCTAACCATTCACGAAGCCTTCTACTTGCCCTGGTTCTTGTGCCACTCAACGGCAGCGTTGAAATCCATCAGATTAGCCAGTTCAGCCTGTAGATTCGCGGGCTTAACCACCAGCAACCAGCCGCGTCCATAGGGGTCTTCATTCAGCAGCTCTGGTTTAGACTGGACTTCATTGTTGACTTCCAAGATAGATCCGCTCACGGGAGCAACGAGGTCGGAAACTGCTTTCACGGATTCGACCGTGCCGTATGGCTCGGTTTGTTTGACTTCTCCGCCTGCGCTTGGCAGCTCCGCGTACACGATTTCTCGGAGGGCTTTCTGCGCGTAGTCAGTTATGCCGACTCGTACTTTGTCTCCTTCCACTTTGACCCATTCAAAATCTTTTGAGTAATAGAGGCCTTCCGGCACTTCGTATGCATCTACTTTAACCATGTTTCTCTTGCACCTTCTAACTTATAGTAAGAAATGTGGATTGCTTCGAAGCTTAAAAGTCTTCATGCCGAGGCTGGCAAACCTATTGGAAACACAAATTGAAAATTTTTGGGAACTTTTCGTGCTTTAGTCAGTTTTTGGCTTTCATTGCCGATTCTTGCTTGTAAGAAAACAAGGAGTGAACGGTCAAGTTGCCGTTTTGGTTAGCGTTCGCGTTTGCCCGCTATCCAATCTTCCGTCCATTGGCGCGCCACGGGGTCAGGCACCTGTACGGGTGGATGCTTAAACGCGTAACTCGGCATACTCAGCAAGGCACCAGAGATTTTGCGGTCCAACGCAATTTTTGCCGCGCGGATGAGGTCTATGACGACGCCTGCGCTGTTTGGTGAGTCTTCCACTTCTAGCTTTACGCTGATGTTGATGGGTCGGTCGCCGAATTTCCTGCCTTTCAGCGAGATGTAGCAGATTTTTTTGTTCTTCAAAAACGGCACATAATCCGAGGGACCAATCCTGGTGGGCAACGCGTACGGGACCATGCTGGTGACGGCTTCGGTTTTGCTGATGCGCTTCGACTGCAGGCGGCTTTCGACGGTCATGTTCTGGAAATCTGTGTCTCCGCCCAAGTTCAGCTGGTAAGTCTCGTCCACGATGACGCCTCGGTCCAGGCAAAGCCGCACCAAGTTCCTGTGCAGTATGGTGGCGCCGACTTGGCTTTTGATGTCGTCGCCCAGCACTGGCAAG
>JBGOXQ010000291.1:0-3140 GCA_041479225.1 Bathyarchaeia archaeon | reverse complement strand
GATCATATACCAAGACCACGGTCCGACCACTGCAACAACCGTCGGAACCCGATGCATTGACTTGTACACTGGAAAGCAACTTTGGTACATGAACAACACATCCATAAGCTATGCTCAGGTCCTTGAATTCGACAGCCCCAACGAACACGGCGCTCTACCGTATCTGTGGAATACTGGTACGGGCGGAGGATTCTTCGCCGTTCCAAGTACAACATGGTACATGTACGATGCATTCTCAGCTAACGACGGTCAGGTTCCAAGAATAGTTTGCGCAATTGCAAACGTAACCACTGGCACAACTCGATTCGGACCAAACGGCGAGCTTCTGAACTTTGTATTAACAGGTTCAGGTGCTAATCAGAGGCTGATCTGTTGGAACTCAACCAAAGCAATCTACAGAGCAGGATTCATAGATGCTTGGGGACCCACTTATCCAGCAAGCACTTTTCCATTTATAGAGGCATATGACGGGAACTTAGGCATAGAATTCAACGTTTCCGCGCCAACAACTGCCGCTGGAACCCTGGCCATCAGTGATGTCAATGTTAACGAAGGCTTTATCCTTGCATCCTTAACCGACAGCAACGTTTACCCGCGTGTCATGATTGACAGCGGATATGCGATACCTAAACCAACCGCAGGAGCATACCCAACAATAGTCAACGCATTGTGGACTCAGAACAGAACAGACATCGAATCCGTAACAACTTTCACGACATTCATTCAAGATGGTGTGTACGCGAGGTTCCAAGGATCACTCATGAAGCTCTATTGTTACGATATGAAGACAGGCAACGAAAAGTGGCAACATGGTTCAATAACCACTAACGGATGGGCATACTTCAGCTACCTATGTGCTAACGCATATGGCAAAATCTACCTCTCAGGCTACGATGGACACGTAAGAGCATTCAATGTTGCTGACGGCACATTAGCATGGGACTACTACTTCGGTGGTGCAGGCTACGAAAATGCATATGGAACTTATCCAACCTACAACGGATTCACCATAGCTGACGGAAAACTCTTCATATGCGCAGATGAGCACTCACCTGATTCAGTTTTGTGGAGAGGTGGCAAAACATACGCCATAAATTGCGCTGACGGATCTAACGTATGGAACATGTCAGGATGGCTACGTAACACAGCAGTCTCAGACGGATACCTCACATCATACAACTGCCTCGACGGACAAGCATACGTAATCGGAAAAGGCCCCAGTGCAACTACCGTATCAGCGCCACAATCAGCAGTAGTTGTCAACGCTCCAGTAATGATAACCGGCAAAGTCACCGACCAATCACCAGGACAGATGAATACCCCGTGCATCTCTGACGCAAACCAAAGCGCATGGATGGAATATCTACACATGCAGAAGCCTATGCCGCAAAATGCGATGGGAGTGCCAGTTAAAATAACTGCATACGACCCGAACGGCAACTACGTGGTAATAGGCACAACTATTAGTGACGACGGCGGCAGCTTCGGTTTAGCATTCACTCCGCAGCTACAGGGCAGTTACCAAATCAGGGCGACATTCGACGGAACTAACTCATACGGCAATTCTTACGCAACAACATACATGGTAGCAGGTCCAGCAACAGTAGCGCCTGTCGCATCAGCAACTCCAACAGCAACGCCAACACCGACACCAACATCAACTGTAACACCAACTTTAACGCCATCAGTGGCACCATCTGAAACTTCAGGAGCAGGATTCGGCGCTGAATACTACGTCGCTATTGCAGCAGTCGTCATCATCATCGCCATAATCGCAGTAGCAGTTATCCTTAGAAGACGCAAATAAACAACAAAAATCAAACAACCTTTTTCCTTTTTTTGTTTTTCTTTATTAAAAAAGCTTGAGCTTAATGAGCTCAGACGGTTATACCAAAGGCAGCAGTTGCTTTTCCTGCGTTGCATCCAAGATAGGAACCAACACAAGGTGAACGCATTCCTCCTCTAACACATTTAGCTCTTTACGTTCAACTTGTCTGTTTCTATCGAACGACGAGCGATTTAGGCTTTAGGGGTTTTCGCAAGGACTACTGATTACAAACGTTTAAAACAAATATCCAAAAATAACTATAAGCCACAAAAGGAGATAAAAGAATGAAAATTCAGAAAAATAAAAGAAACATGTCATTTGTAATGGCTATTATTCTGATGCTATCTGCTACTACGATACTTGCTGCAATACCATATGCTAGCGCTGATACAAAGATGGTTGAAACTTTCAGTTTTATCGCTGTTGCCCCCGATCCGATTGGTGTGGGTCAAAACTTGCTAGTTACGTATAGGCTTGATAAGGTCTCACCCAACGCTGCAGCATTAGGAGCGGGCACCATGTTCACAGGCTTTACCGTGACAATCACTAAACCAGACGGAACAGTCTTCAAAAAAACAGGGTTATCTACCGACCCCACCAGTGACGGCTGGTTCATTTACGTTCCAACTATACCTGGTACGTACACACTGCAGACTTCTTTTCCTGGACAGCGCATAAACGGTTCGTCTTTAGGCTTCTTTGGTTTAACGGTATATGACAACACCTATCTAGCAAGTGAAAGTCCAATACTCACTCTTAATGTGACCTCAGAGCCTGTACTGCCTTTACCGAACAATCCACTTCCAACTAGCTATTGGACAACTCCAATATTCGGCGAAAACAAAGGATGGAACAAAGTCGCGGACAACTGGCTAATGCAAGGCTACGATTTCCTAACTCGATCTTTCGGAAGCGGCAACAACGCTTTCTCACCCTACACTTCAGCACCTAACAGCGCCCACATACTCTGGACTAAACACATTATGCTCGGAGGCGTAGTAGGAGGACCATTCGGGGACCAAATCTACTACGAAGGGCTATCATACGAAGAACACTACAATCCACTGATCCTTGATGGAAAAATAATTTTCACCGAACACTATCTGGACCAAGCTGTAACCTATGATACTCGATGTATTGACTTATACACAGGCGAAGATGTCTGGACTCTGAACAACACGGGCATCGCTTTTGCTCAAGTCTTGTCAATTGACACCCCCAATGAGCACGGAGCTCTTGCGTATCTGTGGGACTCTGGACCAGGCGGTATGTTTGCAGCTGCTAGCCCAACATGGCAAATGTATGATGCATT
>JBGOXQ010000290.1:0-3140 GCA_041479225.1 Bathyarchaeia archaeon | reverse complement strand
TTTTTCCTAGTCTTGGTTGAGGCAACCACGGTTGCGCCGAATTTAGATTCAGCTCTGATCGCTTCTCGGTGACTTGCGGGGCACTGCACACCCATATTCTTCTTGTCTTGCGAAACCCAAACCACACGTCCGATGGTTTTGCATTCAGGACACATTTTTTGGTCGCCGACATTAACCATAAATTGAACCACTTGGTTCGCTGCTTGCTCTTTGCAAGAAATTTCCAGTTTATTTTCTTTCTGAGTCGATGCTCTACTCTTAAGGTACATTTGCTTTTCATTCCCCTTTTTCTGTATTCGAAAAGAATCAGTGACTCGATATGGTTAGCCCAGAGAACAAAAGAAACTCTTCAGCTACCATAGATGAGCCTCGCGCTTATAAACGAAATCAAGATAGCTTCAATTACCATATTTACTTTTGCCATCTCTAACGCATTTGGATATCTGTTACATTTTTAAGTGTTCATAACCGACTCAAGTCCCCGAGCTTTCTTTGAAAAGTGTGGAAGCTTACTGTGAAATGTCATTTGGACTTTTTTATTGACCCTTGAATTCTGTTGGTTGCGAAAGCGATTGCGAGGATGGCTATGCCGGTGAGAACTATTGTTCCGCCCGGGGCTGCGTTTATGATTAATGCTAGCAGGAGACCAACTGTGACAGTAATAAGCCCTATGATAGGTGATAGGATGACGGTTTGTCTGAAGGACTTTGCGATTTGAGTGCTCGTTAATGCTGGCAAAACCAGAAGTGAAGAGATCAGCAAGATTCCAACTATGGGTATTGCTACGATCACGACGATTCCTGAGAGCACGCTGATGAGGTAGTCAAATATCCAGGTTCTGATTCCAGAGGCTTTAGCTTGAGTCTCGTCAAATGTTACGTATACGAGCTCTTTGAAAAACAGAAAAATTAAGCCAAGGGTTATAGCGGCTATTGTCAAAGCGATTGTTATTTGACCGAAATCTACGAGGAGAACGCTTCCAAAGAGCAAACTTTCAAGGCTGAATCCAAATCCTCTGGTAACGCTTATCAAGACGATGCCGAAGGCAAGGCCAAGCTGAAGGAAGACTGCAACTGCTGCGTCGCTTGAGATTTTTGTAGAGCGGATTGCTTTTGTGATTCCTAATGAACCCAGCACTACTGTTATTCCAGCTACTAGCCAGGGTACAAATTGGAGGAAAGTCCCTAAAATGAGCTGCACTGAATAACCTAAGGCTACGCCTCCGAAAGCCGTATGAGCTAAGCCGTCTCCGATGAGCGAGATTTTCTTCAAAACTATGAATATGCTAAGTATGGAACAGAGCACGGCGATTATAATGCTTATTATGAAAGCGCGTTGAACGAATTCTGCTTGAAGCAACAACAACAACGAGTCAAGGATGATCATCATGGTCAATAATCTCCACGGGATGATCGTACATTTTGTGAATTTCGGCACTTGCGTGGAAATCAGCGTTTTCCCCGCAGAAAAACTGAGACCTATTTATGCAAAGAACCCTGTTTGCGATCTTCGTTATAACACCTATATCGTGAGAGCACAATATGACAGTTATTCCAGTCTCTTTGTTTAACCGCTCCAATGTTTTATAGAACTCGGTTTTTGAAGTAGTGTCAACGCCGCTGGTTGGCTCATCTAACAGAAGCAGTTTTGGGTCAGCGACCATCGCTTTAGCGAGAAATACTCGCTGCGATTGCCCGCCTGAAAGCTGCCCAATTTTTCGGTCTTTGAGCTCGTATATCCCAAATAGTTTGAGGGCTTCCTCGACTTTTCGCCTGTCTTTTGCGCCTACGCCGTGAAAAAGTCCTGCCTGCGGAGTTCTGCCCAACATAACTGTTTCTAAAACGCTAAAAGGCATGTTTATGTCTCTTGCTTGTGCGCTTTGGGGAACATAGCCGACGTATTTGAGGTTCTTTGTCAAATCTTCAGAGCCAAGTAACTTCACTGAGCCAGTTGTCGGCTTTATCAGCCCGAGGATAACCTTTAGGAGCGTGGATTTTCCAGCTCCGTTAGGTCCTATGAGGGCGATGAGGTCTTTGTCATTTACATCTAAGGTTATGCCCTCAAGAGCCATAACTCCGCTAGAGTACCTGACGCTGACATCTCGAAGCTCAACAATAGGTTTAGCTGCCAACATTATCCAACGCCAACTCTATATTTGAAACGGTTCCCTGCATCAGGCTAATGTAATCTTTGCCGGCTGCTTTCTCCTGGACCGTTAAGCCTTCTATGGGATCCATGTGTATTAGTGTAGCGTTGGTTTGGCTGCTGATTGACTCCGGAATCGCTGGGTTTTCAAGAGATTCGTATCCCACGTAGATGAGACGATACTGGCGTATTGCATTAATGACATTTTGGATGTCGTTTGCTGATGGTTCTTCTTGGAAGGGTCCGGCGATTGAAATCTGGGTGAGGTTATATTGTTGAGCGAAGTATACGAAGGCTTCATGGAACGTTACAAAGTATCTTGTTTTAACGTTTGCGTTCGTCGTTATGGCGACAATTTGGGAATTGAGCGCGTCAAGTTTGGCTTCGTATATTTGCGCGTTTTGGGTAAAGTATTGGCTGTCGGCGGGGTCGGCTTTGATTAGGCCTTGAAGAATGTTGTTGACTTGCTGTTTTGCAAGAACAGGGTTAAGCCAAATGTGTGGGTCAACGGTTCGATTGCCGCTTTGAAATTGTGGTGCGACTTGAAGAAGTGTAATATTTTGGCTTGTATCCACTAAGATTAGTTTTGTGTTGCCTGAAGCTCTGACTGCGCTTGATAGCCAGATCTTTTCTAAATCAGCCCCATTATAGATTAGCACGTTTGCGGTGGCAATATTTTGTATATCTGATGGGGTGGGTTCAAAATCATGCACATCCACGGTCTCCGGTACCAGTATGGAAGCGGTAATTTTGTCTCCGCCTATGTTTTGCGCGAAGTCATACAATGGGTAAAATGTTGCTAGAACTTTCAACCCTGTACTTGAGGTGGCATCTGGGTTGTCCGCGAGATACAAACCAGCAACTATTCCAGCAATAACTATAATAATTATGACTGCAATTACTGCGGATGTTATTTTGCGCATAAGTCTGCTTTTCCTAAATCAGTATGACAAACGCGAGTTATTAAATTTTATGGGTTATTTAATAACATGCCT
>JBGOXQ010000289.1:0-3155 GCA_041479225.1 Bathyarchaeia archaeon | reverse complement strand
TAGTAAGTGAAGAGCCATTACTTTTGTGGAGTTAGGCATTATCTTCAAAAAATCAAATTAATTTTATTCGCGTTCGCGTTTAAAGCATCTTTTCGCGAACTCTGCGAATAGTTGAAGCCAGTCCTCATATCTTCCAAGTCAAGCCTTTTTGGACTTTGAATACAGCTATTATGCTGTTATCTTGCTTAACGATGTCGCTGGCTCCTGTCTTTCTAAACAGGTGAGGCCAAATAGTTTCGCTTATTCCTTAGACTAGTTGAAAACTTCTCGATCGCTCAAATGTCTATCAGGAATAACTAAATAGTTCCCGAATACGCTTTCACCGGAAGGCTGCAAAAACTTCGGAATAGGATTTAGAGACTGGAGATACTTTATTCAAGGATGTTTTGCGTCAAGGGAGCTGAGGTCGGAAAAGACTTCAATGATTTTCCCTTCTTGGAAGTGAAAGAAACAATAACGTGTGAAATGTCCGAACCACATTTCTTGCAGAAGGAAGAACTAGCAGAGTTTTTTATGCGACAATCTGGAAATTTCTTGTTCTTCCTTTTCTTCTTCTTCTACAGCGCGAATGAAACTGTTAATAGATCGTTCTCTTTTTGAAGTTTTCAAGCAAAATCCAAGAGATTTCTGTCCTGCGCTTTCCTGACAATCGCAACAAAGAAAGAACAGCTAGCTCTCAGCCGGAAATACTCGTTTGGGATGCTGTTGGCTTTCTCTAATGCTTTGTCAAGCTCTATATCGTCTATGGCTGTTATGGGTTTCTCTGAAGGCATTGTTCCTAGCGCGAGTTAGGCAAACACCTCGTGTATTTCCGCTTCTCCTGAAAAGGATTCAAAAAGTAACAAAGAATTGACCCTATCTTAAATAAAAGAAAAAGAAAGCAAGATGCGCGGGCGACATCCCCAACCTTAATCGAATGGTTTAAATGTGATAAGTTTAAGTATTCAACAGAACAATTGCATACGAGGGTCCAAAATGAGCGAAATGACCACTGAAATCCTTGAGCAAAACATCGGCAAAATAGTGCTTGTCAGGTTGAAAGGCGGAAAAAGCCTCCGAGGAAGATTGAAGGGCTTCGACCAGCACCTTAACTTAGTTTTAGAAGAAACAGAAGACACCACCAATGTTGAAAACCAGCACAAACTAGGCTTGATAATCGTCCGTGGAGACAACGTTGTCCTGATTTCTCCGCCTCCAAGATAAGGTGACATGCTGTGGGTAAAGGCACTCCATCAATGGGCAAGCGCCAAGGCAAAACTGTTCACATCAAATGCAGGCGCTGCGGCAGAAGAGCTTATCACGTGCGCCACAAGCGGTGCGCGGCATGCGGCTACGGGGAAACCAAAACCATCAGAAGTTACCTGTGGCAGACAAAAACTCTCGCAAGACAGAGAATATATTAGTTTTGCGCTCTCAAAAGAACTCTTCTTCTGGTTTCATTTTATTTTGTTTTTAGTTTTGCTTATTGAAAGAAGAAAAAGCAGAATTTACTGTTAGGTTCCAGCGTTGTAGTAGCCTTTGTCGATTTTAACGAAAATCAATGGTCCCTTGCTTTGAGCCATTTCGCGTGCTTTTCTCAGAGCGATATTTAGAACGGTTAAGATTTGCTCTTTTTCGTTTATGCTCTGGTTGTTTTTCTCGCCGAGTTCCATTTTCAGCAGGTTTTCAGCAAGAATCTCTGTTCCGCAAATTTCGCCGTTCTTTATGAGTGTGGATTCTACGAGTTCCATGATTTCCTGTTTGTGCTCCAGCGTTCTCCATAGGGGCTCCGCGTTTGTGAGGGTTTTGGCGACTTTGTTCCATTTGTTGGCGTTCTGGTTGCCTATCAGCAGTTTTACGCGTTCTTTCCATTTCTTAAGCCAGATGCCCGTCCAAACAGTGAGGAATGCTTCTAACTCGGCTGGATCCTCTTTGAACAGGGTCTCCAGTTTATCGACGAGTTCAAACTGGTTTGCTTCTTTCCCGATTAGGTTCCACTGGTGTTTAAGGTAGTTTGTGAAGTCTTGGCAGGCTACTTGTAGAACTTTTCGGTCAGAACCCAAAATGTCGAGGGCTGGGTCTGCATCTTTCAGCTTCTCCGTTAACAATACTTCAACGAAGTTCATTTTACTAATTCCCGCTCCGAAGCCTTCTCCACTAGTCATAGGAATGCAGGCTTTTAATAAGCTTTATTTTAGTTCGCCATATAACAGGCTTAGGCAATTATCAGCAATATATCCAGTTCAGAAATATGGTTTCGGGAACGTTTTCAGAGTCAAGCAATGAACTTCGGCAACTCTGACACATCAGCGATTATGAGGTTCGGATCTACTTCGGAGAGTTCTGCGCGGGAATATAGCCCAGTAAGCACCGCAACAGTTTTTGCCCCTGCAGATTTTCCCGCTTGCACATCTACGACGGAGTCGCCTACGATGACGCAGTCGCACATCTGAACACCCATAGCGCGTACGGCCTTTATGAGCGCTTCAGGGGAAGGCTTGGGTTTATACGTGTCCAGAGCCGTGACCACATACGAGAAATACTTTGCCAGCCCGAACTGCTGCAACTCCGTTAAAATGAGGTCTTTAGGCATCAAGCGCATCGTGATGACCGCCAACTTCGCTTTCTTCGAGAGCACCTCAAGTGTGTCTTTGACGCGGGGGACGGGTTTTGTATTGCTGGAAGCTATCGTATAGAACGTTTTAAGGTAAACGTCCAAGAACTCTTTGCGGACGGCTTTAACGATGTCGGTGATTGGCTTTTTCTGCTCCAGCCGCTTCGGAATTTCCAGCAACTGTGCGGTTTCAGGCAGCGCTTGTCCAGTGACTTTGAATGCGATTTTCGCCGCTTCCAAATAAGCCTCTCTAGTATCAAGTATAGTACCGTCTAAGTCGAAGAGGATGCCTTTAACGCTAAGTTTATTTTCACTCATTAGCATGAGCCGCCTTGCTTTCGTTGAGGATATTGTTCGCTTCATAAGTGTCTTTTGTCAAGAATTCGCCGAAAACCGAACAGACTTTTCAATTAACAACGTCAGGCTTACTGAACTCACTGTAACTTAACACAGAACAACATTAAACAAAAACCAAAAGTTATATAATGAAGAGGAACAGCCATTTCAGTTTGTTTTGTTAAAAGCTATTTTTTCCGCACAGCTGTTCCAAGACTTTTCTTTG
>JBGOXQ010000288.1:0-3208 GCA_041479225.1 Bathyarchaeia archaeon | reverse complement strand
GTTCTGTTTCGACTTCGATGGGCTGTCCAAGTGTCGAGTCTTCTGCTCGGATGGTCAAGTTTTTGGTCTTTGGGTCTTCAATTATTTGTGAGGGTTTTCCACTGATGAAGGTTATTCCCATTTTGCGGGCTTTTCGATAGAATTCTTCATAGCCTTTGGCGGGAGTGCGCATGTCAATGTAGAAAATGTAGACTTCCACTTCATCATGGTAGTGTTCTTTCAGAAGAATAGCTTCTTTTAGCGAATACATACAGCAGAAACCGGAACAGTACTCGTATTTGTTTACGTCCCTTGAACCTACGCATTGAATGATAGCAACGCTTTTCGGTGTCTTTCCATCGGATGTGCGAACTACGTGTCCAGTTGTTGGGCCACCTGCTGTGATGAGTCTCTCAAACTCCAAAGCTGTAAGTACGTTAGCGTATTTTCCATAGCCGTACTTAGGGTCATCATTGGGCAGATAGATGTCACTGCCAGTTGTTACTATGATTGCCCCAACTTCCAATTCAACTTCTTCTGGCTTTTGGTCAAAGTTGATGGCTTTACGTGAGCCACAGGCATCCACACATTTGAAGCACTCTATGCAGTAGTCCCTGTTTATCGAGAAAATGAGAGGCACTGCTTGATCAAACGGAATGGAGATGGCTTTTCTTACGCCTAAGTTCATTTCCCACTCATTGGGATACTCTATTGGACAGGCCTCTTTGCATTCCCCGCAGCCAGTACAGTTTCCGGCTATAACGTATCTTGGGTTCTTGCGAACTTTTACTTTGAAATTGCCTATGTACCCATCCACTTTGAGGATGTCTGCGTTGGCTATTACTTGGACCTTAGGATGGCGCATTACTTCCACCATCTTAGGTCCTTCGATTCATATGCTGCAGTCTAAAGTTGGAAAAGTCTTGTCGAGTTGTGCCATGTGACCTCCTATGCTCTCGTTTTTCTCGACAAGGTATACTTGGAAACCCATATTCGCCAAATCTAGTGCGGAGTTGATGCCGGCGATGCCCCCGCCGATAACTAAGGCGTTTTTGGTTACAGGAACCTCCATGGTTTCGAGTGGCTTAAGCAACCTCGCTTTGGCCACAGCCATCCTTATGTTATCTTTTGCTTTTTCTGTGGCTTCTTTTGGAGTACTGGGATGGCACCACGAAGCGAACTCGCGTATGTTCGCCATTTCAAACACATAGGGATTTAACCCTGCTTCGCTTACGGTTTTCCGAAACGTCGGTTCATGCATCCTTGGGCTGCAAGCGGCTACAACGACACGGTTCAAGTTGTATTCTTTTATTGATTTTCTGATTTCTTCTTGTCCAGGGTCAGCGCATGTGTATCGGTTCTCTTTTACGAGAACAACGTCAGGTATTGTTTTGGTGTATTCCACTACTTGTTTAATGTCTACTGTTCCGGCGATGTTTAAGCCGCAATGGCAGACGAAAACTCCTACTCGCGGGGTTTCTGCCTTTTGGGGAGCTTCAGTTGGTTTTTGTGTTTGTGGATTGCTCATTCTAAATCATCCTCAATAACCATTCTTCTTTCTACCGCTTCCCTTCTTTTTTGGGAATTACTCGATATAAGCATTGCTTTAAAATAACTTTTAGTCTGAACATGGACCACAATGGATGCTTCTGGTTGGCTCATCTGATAACCTCCTCACTAACGAAACGTTTACTGACGGCTTTGCGAGCGTTCATGCCGCCTATAGCCTTCAACTCTTTAACATTGTCAGCAGGCGATGTGATACGTTCAAGCGATTTGTTCCAAGTGCCTGAGTGAACAGGCGTATGAAGCACTTTAGTCCGCTTAAGTGCCAAAGCCTCATCAACGGGGCAGACGACTTTACAGGCACCACAATATGTGCAGGTGGCTTCATTAACCTGAACTTTCCCATTGGCAACCGTTAACGTGCCAGTTATCGGGCAAACATCCACGCAGTCTTGGCAGCCTTCGGGGCATTTGGTTTGGTCGATGTTGATTTTTCCCTCGAAAGACTTGCGCATTTGAATTACGCCCGCGGGACACTTGTACTCGCAAGCTCTACAGGTGGGGCACTTCTCTTTCGGAATATCTACACTTACCACCACATGCTTTCGCTGACTAGGCGACAAAGTTTCCAAGTTCTCTACTGGTTTTCCGTCATAGGTTACTTTTGTAACTTTAAGTTGATCTAGGGGACAAGCTTCCTCACAGGCGACGCAGTCTTTGGGGCAGTTGCGGGTGTCGATTTTGATGTCGCGGATAAGTTCGGGATAGCATTCTTTTTCAATAATATTTGGAGCGCGTTCTCCGTTAAGCGTGACTTTCACTGCACCATATGGGCAGGTGATGTCGCATATGCCGCAGAAATTGCATTTTTTAAGGTCAATGTCCACTTTAGCCTTCTGGGCTTTTTTGCCCTGAACCTTCGGCTGCTTCGCCAAGGTTATGGCGCTTTTTGGGCAGGCTAAGCTGCAAATTTGGCAACCTACACACAGGTTCTTGTCAAGAGCCAGTTTGTAGTTCTTAACGTGCAAAATCCATTCTAGCGTCAATGCTTGTGCCGTGTCTAGTTTTTGGGTTTTAAACGGCATGTGTCTTTCCACCATGCAGACTTTGATGCGTCAAACTTTGTCCAACGCTCTATAACTGTCTATTGGAAGCTTGAGTGCAGTTTTTATGATATAAATATTCCTTGAATATACTGCAGATTCATCCATTGGCGCCTTTCACGGAAACGGATCTTAAACAAAACGCCAAAAACCCTTATTTCTGCTTCGGAACCCCAACCGCCACATAACACTGCAAGGCTTCAGCATCCCTGAAAGATATCACTATTAACCCTGCTTGGTCAAGGAGGTCTCCGAAAGCAGTAAGAGAGAAGACTTTTTTCAAGCCGGTGACCACAATAAATGCGTCTCGCTTCGCAATCCGTTCTATCTCATCCAGCGTTTCCGGAGGCTTCGGCATGTTCTGAAGCACGGTGAAGGCAAAAACTAAACTGAAGGCTTCCGTTCGGAAGGGCAGATGGTCAGCGTCAGCTTGTACAATATGGACGTTGGAGTGTCCTCTGCTGCGGGTGTTCGCTTGATGCAGGAGTTTTCGTGAGATATCCACGCCTACGACCATTTCGGTTTTTGGAGCGACATGCCTGAAAAGCAAGCCCGTACCGCACCCTACGTCTAAAACGACGTTGTGGCTGGCGATTTCCAAGTTCTCGAAGGCTTCTTTG
>JBGOXQ010000287.1:0-3224 GCA_041479225.1 Bathyarchaeia archaeon | reverse complement strand
TGAACGGTTTGGGCGCCTGCATAAGCATGATTGGAGTGGATGTCGTTTGACAATAAAAATCACCCAAGTGTCCACGTACACTGGCGAGGTCTCGCTACAGATAACGTATGACAACCCAGTTGGCTCCGGTCAGACGTTTACTTTTCAGCTGAGAAAGCAGGACCTTGTAGATCGCCTTGTCCAAGTTCGCGTTTTGCTGGGGCGACCATTGACGATTACGGATGCTCGGCAGGCAATTGTCGCAATTATTAACGAAGTTCGGCTGGGCTGAGCGATGTTCCTGAGGATTTCAATTTTGCACCTTACATCGGCGTGGAGCTGAAGGCTTAACAATGACTGTACAGCTTAATGGTGTCACTTTGAATGTGAAGAACATCGGTGGCAGCTTCGAGGTTGTTAAGACGGAGTGGGACGGTTGGGAAAACGGAGGCTACGTCAGAAAGACGAAGGTCTACGGCATACTGCGCACGCTGGACCTGAGCTGTGTAGAAGACAATGTGGCTTGGGCAGACAGCGCCATGCCCGATTTCGTCAGCTTAGCCAAGGCAGGCACTGAAGTGTCTTTCAGCAGCGACCACCCAGCCTATGTCGAATCAGGCGTCAATGTGAAGATTCTGGGCGTTTTCTTCAACGTAAACTCTGACGGAGCGCCAACCGTGAGAAGGTTCACCGTCAAAATACAGACTTCAATTCTGACTTAGACAGCAAAGAATAGAGCACAAGCCGCCGCAGTAGGCATTAGCGCAGGACTCCTTGGAGTCGGCACCTACATAGCCATCTCCCCCGCACCAGAAAGCATCAAAGCACAACTAGCAACACTAGCCTACGTCGTTGACATGCTAGGCTTCGTCATAAAAGAAGCACTAGGCGAACAGCAGCATAGTTTGTTTTTCTCACTGTATTTCTTTCTTCTCTTTTTATTATCAAATTCCTTGATTCAGCGGAGCCTACGTTAGTATCTTCAATTCGATTTCGCATTAGCGAGTTAGTGCAAAAAGTTGCCTTCCCTTAGCGCAATTATTTAAGGCTCCTTAAGCATAGTATGGTTTTGAGAAGACATGACCTCTGAAGCTGAACTGAAGGAAATTAAGAGTTTGCTGAAGAAACTATACCAGAAAGTTGAAGGTCTAAGTAAGCTGGTTGAAGAGAGACTGATCGGTTGTGAAGAGCCAACAAAAGAAGACATTGCCGCCATTAAAAAATATGACACTGCAAAAAAGAAGGGCAAGCTGACTTTAGTGCCTTTGGCGATCTATCGAAAGGGACTTAGCACTTGACTAAACACACGGTTTTTGTTGGCGCTCAAGCCAATCGTCCTTCCGCTTTCTCAAAACCGTGACCTTATAACGTGTCAATTAGCTCCATAATTTTCGCATAACTTTCTACACTGCACCGCCAGCCCGCCGAAACCATGTCCTTAACAGCCCGTTTAGCCAACTCCTTTGTGAGTAACCCTTCAAAAACTGCACGCGCCAAAACGTAGGGTGTTCCAACATGATCGATGCCATACACCTTCGCAGTTTTCCTAGCCACTTCATCATCAATAACCGCCAACCCATCATACTCCTTCGCAAGAGCTAAAACCTCGGCGTCTGCAGCATGAAGGCCCCGCGTCTCAGATAATTGAGAAAGAAACGCCTTATCTTTAAGTTTGCATAACCTAAAAACTCCGCGATCAAACAATTTCTCCAAAACAACCGCATCTGCAACACCCTTTAACTTCCCTTTATCCACAACTTCTATCTTAACCAGCGGTGACGTCAACTTTTCCCCTTGCAGCTTTTCAATTAGCCCGTTTAGCCCAGATTTGGACAGATAAATTAAGGGCGTAGAATTGAAAACTAAGGGCTTCACTTGCATTTCGCCGCCGCAGAAGCTTCTTTAAACTCCTTCTCAACGTCTTCAGGCTCAAATCTGACCCATTCAACGTTGTGCTGCTTCACTAAATCAGCAAACTCCCAAAGAGAAAGCTTTGCTATATCGGCGGCTTGGTTGAAGGTCACTTTGCCCTTCTGCAGCAGCTCTATGGCGGTTTGTTTTCTCCACTCTGTGATGCCTGTTTCTAGCAGATTTCGGACAACTGTTGCTTTGTCCAGCTTATCCTTTTTTGTGATTTCAAGAATCTCTTCTTCTAACTCGGCTGGAACCCGGACGGCTAATGGTTTAAGTGCCAACACATCCACCGTATACAAATGGTACCTTATGCATACATAAACTTTCTGGACAAGCTAACCAACAACTCACATTCAAAATACGCGGTTTTTAAGCACAAGCCGCCTCAGTAGGCATTGCGCGGTCCATTTGTTCTACGAAGAGGTTTTTGAGTCTGCCGAGGACGTCGGTGAGGCTTTTTGTATGCATGTAATGGACGTTAGCCATGGTTTCCTTGCCGAATAGGACGCCGTTTTTGCAGGCGCGTCTGAAGCTGAAGATGTTGACGCCGAAGCTTTTCTTTCCGTCTATGCTGTTAACGACGTCAACTCCGACGTATGTTTCGTCTTGTTTCTCGACAGTTACATCTACGTTTTGTGGGATGTAGAACGCGTGCATTTGGGTCTCTTTCTCGTTGCAAAGAACGTGCCCGCTCAGTTTTGCGAACGGGTTATCGGGTGCGTTCTGTATTTTCTCGTAGAACGGGATGAATCCTGCAAGTTGGGCGGCTTCATTTGCGAGCTTTAAGGCTTCTTCGTTTGGAAGTAGCGTATAGCCTTTGCCGGCGATGCTGACGAGGTTTTTGCCTTTGACGATTGCTTTGGCGTTGGTTTGTTCTCCGTTGAAGACGAGGGGGTATTGGCGGATTTCGTATTTTGCCCAGGTTTGGTCTGGGATTCCTAAAGAGAGGTTTGTTTGTTGGTTTATGTTTTGGGTTTCCATTTTATGTTCACCTTTTTCAAAAAAACGTAGCCCAAACACGATTAATTGGGTTAGACGCAGTTATCCGTGAAAAGCCTTGACGCAGAGGCCTCTCGTCTTAGCATTTCTATGCTGACGCGATGATTTTTTATGTGAATAACCACGTTGAAGCCTTCCCAAGATCACGCGCAAGAACAAACTTCACCATCTGCACGGATTCGGATTTGGGACGCTTGTTTAACTTTAACTGATCTCTCTCCACTGCACTGGAAGGTCGATTCTGCACCTGCTTTTTTAACAGTTTATGGCATAGGCTCGACTCCCAAGGTAATTGCTATGAGAAGGAAAACCTTAGCTTTAGCAACAGAAGA
>JBGOXQ010000286.1:0-3227 GCA_041479225.1 Bathyarchaeia archaeon | reverse complement strand
CGGTTGATTCATAAAGTGAGAAAATGCCCTTCTTGATCTATGAGAGATGCACCTCGAAACCTGAGTTCTCCATGCGATGCTTGCGGTCACCCGGTTGGCGGCGGACTGAACTATTGTCCCAAATGCAAAGTAGCTTTGTGCAATTATTGCAGTACTCAGCTGATGTTAATGCAGAAGAACCCGATATCGCGGGCTAGATGTCCCATGTGCGGGGAGTATTTTCCTGATGCTTGATGCTTGGTCATTGGCTCATTAGCAGGTTCTCAAGTGGCGCTAGCTCTTTGCCACTTTTTACTTGCTCAATCATTTTTGAAATTTCTCGAAGGTCTTTTTTGAAATGTTTCTCAACAAGATATCTCTCATAAGCAGTTCCTGCCAACAGAACAGCTGCGCCTATGGCAAACCCGTAAAGCGGAATTGCCTTCTCCAAAAGAAAGGAAAACAGCACTACAAAGATTCCAAGAAAGAATGCGTACGCGTTGGTTATTGCACTTGTGTGTTTTTCGTGTGCGTTCTCTGAGAAAATGTGCACTTTAGCCAATTCGATGCTTTCGCTAATTGTGTGCGTTTTGTCTTTCTTCTCTGTCAATTATTCATTCCTCAGTCTGGGATTATTGAATTCTTTTGCTTAGGACAAAAATTTTTGCACAGGTTGTTTGTCGAGAACACCAAACACAAAAGAATCCTACTAAACCAAGGTTTGTACAATGGCGCTCTTGAGAAACAAACTAAGATCAAAATTCCCGATGGGTCGCATTTTGCCGATGACCCAAACTTTTTGACCACAACAATATTGTCCGTGTTAATGTAAAGCGTGCTCAAACACGTGTTAATCAATTATAAGGAATTATGAACAAATCACAACTTTGTTTATATTTATCTGTGCATTTCACTAAGCATCAAATAAAGCGGTGAAAACATGTTTGGACTCAGTGATTTAGCTGCAATTGGTGTAATCGTTGCTTCATTCGCGGTTATCGCGTACCGACTTAGGTTGGAACTTAGAAACGAAGGTTAAGAAATATGAAATTCAAAAACATAAACGAAGCACTAAAATACATAACTCTTCAGGCAAAAGCCTATCCGAGGGAAATGGATTACTATTCATCCGAAGAATACAAAAAAATCTACCCGAACTTTGTCGGGTAAATCGTTTATTGCAGGCTGCTTATAGTGTTCAACATGAAGGTGGCAGCGCGTCGTTGCTCTAAGCGCTGTTTTGCACGGCCTAGATTTTTGTTGCCTTCTTGGTGCGACAATGGTAAGAAACTAAAACTATCAGCCTTGGCCCTTGGCAAGTGAGGACGACATTGAAAAGCTAAATTGGAGAGAGGGCGCTTGCTAATGCAGGCAGACTAGATTTCTGTGATAGCAGTACGAGAAATTTAAAATACTCTGGTGTTTATGTAGCTGTACAATAACCCTGATCGGATGGAATGGCATGAGTGAAGAAGGAAACTTCTGGGTGACCATAGCTGAGAAGCTCATCGGCATAATCCTAATCATAGTCAGCATCATAATGCTCTACGTCACTGCGACCAGCGGCTCGACTTTGAATTTGTTCACGGGCTTCTTTGGTTTCCTAGGCGCGGTTGTTCTCGTTGCAGGTGCGCTCCTCATCGTGGTCAAACCGCCCGAGTAAGCGTTTTTACTCTCTTCTTTCAACCACGATTTCGCATTTTGTTGCCAAAGCAGCGATAATTCCTAAGGCTGCTAGCCACGGGGCGATGACTGTCCCAATGACGCCAACCGTTGCTGGAATTTCTAGCAGCGTCTTGCCTCTCTCGTCTTTAATGATGACCCGGGTTACGTTGCCCTCGTGCAGGAGGTCTCGTACTCGGTCAACCAACTTGGCGCCTGAGACGGTGAATTCTTCGCGGGTGATTTTAGCTACGGGCGCTCCACAGACTGGGCAAAATTTGTCTTCGTACTTCACCGGGGCTCCACATTTCGTGCAGTAAGGCATTCTGTTCTCCCTCTAAGCATTTCTGAGATGTGGCTGCTTAAGAATTTATTGTGAAGCGGAGTTGAATTTAATAATCTCTTTTTACATTGGCGAAGCAACTGCGCGGGAAAACGATGTTTGCCATCGGACATTTTGCCCTTGGATACTTAACTGGTAAAGGCTCCTCCAAACTAACCAAGACAGATGTAAACTTGCCCCTGCTTCTTGTTGTTTCCGTTTTGCCTGACATCGACCTAATCTTGCAGAACTTGAACATGGGTTTGTTTATGCATCGTGGCCCCACGCACTCCATCATAACCATAACGGTCTTCATGATTCCGCTTTTCATTCTCTACAGGAAGAAGGCGCTGCCCTACTTTATCGCGGCGCTCTCGCACCCGATCATCGGTGACTTGCCAACGGGCGGCGTCGAGCTGTTGTGGCCGGCTTCTCAACACTGGTTTGGCGACTCAATAATTCCCATGGCCAGCTTTGTTGAGGTTGCCGCTGAACTGGCGTTGTTTGCGGTGGCTACCTCTCTGATGTTTTGGCGTGGCGACTTGAAGCGGTTGCTGCAACCTAAAACCCATAACATGTACCTCCTAGTTGCTGCTGCTACAGTACTGGTGCCTCTGTTGGAGTTGGGACGGGGCTTGGATGCGTCGTTGCCGTTGCTGCTTGTGCCTCCGAGCGCGTTCTGGTTGATCCTGTTTGTCTATTCCATTGTTAACCACTTACGTTCGAGGGACGTTAATGGTAGACGTGTTGATGATGGTTAGCTAGTTTAGGGTGACTTCATTCGCTGTATTCTTTCGCCCACTCATAGGCCTAAAGGGCATAAACACCATCCCTGCCCTCACTTTGAAAACCAACGATAAAGCGTGGCCTCTTGGGCTGAGTGTTTATTAACCGTCGCTTCATTATCTAAGAAGCACCCCCAACTTGTTAACTCGCAAATGGAGCCTAAAGCATGCCTATCCGTCAACCCATCGTGTGCGTATTAGGTCACGTGGACAGCGGCAAGACTCTGCTGCTGGATAAAATCCGCAAGACCACGGTGGGCGCCCGAGAGGTTGGCGGCATCACCCAGCACATAGGCGCCAGCTTCTTTCCCGTCGAAACGCTAAGCAGACTCGTGGGCCCAGAGGCGGTTGCTCGAATGAAAGGCGGTATAGAAATCCCAGGTCTCCTTGTTATCGACACTCCTGGGCATGAGGCTTTCTCGAATCTGAGGCGGAGAGGCGGAAGCGTCGCTGACATAGCTATACTTGTCGTTGACATT